>JAICSG010001098.1 GCA_025937035.1 Thermoanaerobaculia bacterium
GAGATCGACGCGGGCGATCCCCGCCCCCTCGCCGTTCACCCGCAGGCGGATCTTGCCGGCGAGCCCCGAGCCCGTGGGCGCCACCAGGCGGATGCCGGGACGGGTCACGGAGATCGCCGGGGCTTCCGGCGGCGCTCCGCTCAGGGTGACCGCCTGGCCCCCCCAGACGCCGCCTTCCAGCGGCTCGACGAGCACGGCCACGGTGTCCGCCCCTTCCGGCAGGGTCACGGGCAGGTGGTAGACGTTGGGCTCGGAGCCGGGACGGTCGGCGTCGGTCAGGATGTGGTGGAAGGCCCCGCGTCCGCCGGGGCCGGCCACGGTCACGCGCAGGGGTCCGGCGGGGACCTCCGGCGACTCGATGCGCAGGTCCAGGGCCCCGGGCTCCCCCGCCGCCGCGGGCTTCTGGACGTGGGTGGAGATCTCCAGCCCCACCTCCTCTTCCCCATCGGCCACGCGGCCGGCCCGCTCGGCGGCGATCCACTCCGGGATGCCTTCCACGTCCCAGCGGCGGGCCTTGACCCGAAGGTCCTGGCGGGAGGAGACGACCTCCAGGGCGCGCGGCCGGCCGTCCACGGGACGGGGCGCGTCGTAGCGGAGGACGAAGCGGCCGGCGAGCCGGGCGAGGGTGGAGACCACCTCCGAAGGTTGCAGTAGGACCTCGCCGCCGGTGGCCTCGGCCAGGAAATTCAGCGGCTCCCGGGGGGCCTGGAGGACCGGCGGGGGTGGCGGCTGATTCTCCTCGGTCGGTTTCCGGCCCAGGGTGATCGTGCCGCCGAGCGGCACCTTGGGGGTGGAGCGTGGCTTGACCTTGCGGAGGTCCGGCAAGGTGGAATCTCCTACCGGCATGGGGTAGACGATCCAGCCGAGCGCCGAGGCCGTGCGGGCGGTCTCCGCCGCGGTCTTCTCCAGCGCTCCCTCCCCTTCCGCCAGAGCGCCGCGGTAGAACTTGGCGGGATCGACGTCGAAGCCGTCGCTCACCAGGAAGACGGCCTTGGGTCCGTCTCCGCCCTGGGCGGCCAGCCACTCGACGAAGGCATCCTGCTGGCGGCGGACCAGCCGCGCCTCGGCCTCGACCGCCTGCGCGGCGCGGTCCGCGGGATCGACTCCCCCCTCCGTCTTCTCGTCCCGGAAGCGCTGGCGCAACACGCGGACGTCGTCCCTGCCGTCGTTCTCCAGCCAGAGCTTGGAGAGGGCCTCGTCGATCAGGGGGACGTCGCGGGTCGGCCCCACGGCCACCCGGGGCCCCGGCTCGGCCACCACCACCTCGACCGTCCCCAGGGCGGCGAGGCGCTGGGCCTGCTCCGCCAGGGTGCCGGCGGAGGCCCGCAGGGTGCGTGAGCCGGTGAGGACGCGATCGACGTAGACGACGATCCGCCACGGCTTGGAGAGCGGGCTCAAAGCGACGACCGGCCGCTTCTGGCCGGCGTCGGTCACGGTGAGATCCCCGGCCTGGAGGGCCCGGGGGACCTCGCCCTTGGAGTCGAGGATCTGGACGGGGAGCTCGATCGTGGAGACCGGAACGGCGGCGGGAGCCGGGGCCGGTGAGGGTGTGGCTTGGAGGAGGGCGGCGAGGAGGGCGAATACGGTGATCACGTGGGTATTGTACGGTCCGTCCCCAGCTCCGCCACCATCCCCAGAAGCTCCTTCAAAAACGGCCGCATCAGCGGGAACTGGAAGAGCGAGATCAGCCGCAGGATCAGCTTCACCGACTTCTCCATGAGGAAGTAGCTGCGGCGGCAGCCCGGCGAGGTGTCGTGGATCCAGAAGAGGACGATCCCCATATGGTAGATCCAGAGGAGGTTGGGGAGCGCCGCGGCGAGGTCCGGCGTCAGGCGGGTGTCCGCGCCGGCCACCACCTC
>JAICSG010000927.1 GCA_025937035.1 Thermoanaerobaculia bacterium
AACCCCCGGATCAGCCGCAATCCCGGCCGGGTGTTGTACTTCTCCCGCCAGGCCCGGTGGGCGGCATCGTCCGGGAAGTGCTCGTTCGCGGGATAGGGGTAGCGGCTCATACCGTGGAAGGGGAGCGGCTCCACGCTCTGGCCGAAGGCGGTGTTGGCGTCGGCGTCCTTGGCCCAGCCGTCCACCTTGAGGAGGAAGTCGCGGCGCCAGCCGGCGGGGAGAGACGGCAGGGACTTGGCCTCGAAGCGGAGGCGGATCTCGTCGCCGGAGCCCATGATCACCATCTCGTCGTCCACGTCCTGGAGAAGGGGGCGCACTTCGCCGTAGCGGGTGTAGAGGCCGGCGGTGGGGTTCCACTCCGAGATGGGCATCCAGGTCTGGTAGTCGAAGCTCTCGGGCTGCTTGCGCTGGGGGTCGATCACCGGCCGCGAGAACCCCCGGAAGCGGAGCTCGGCCGCGGCGGGGGGCTGCTCGGTGAGCGCCACCGGCGGCTCCCCCGTGGCCTCGGAGAGGAAGATCTCGTCCCAGTAGACGCAGAGGTTGGTCTCGATGCGGACCTCGCGCGAGGCCGAGCGGAATTTGCCGGTGAGGTCGTAGACGATCGTCTTCGGCTTGCCCGCGGGGATTCCCATGTCTTCGTCGACCGTGACCCAGCGGCCCGCCTCGTCCTTCACCTGGAGGCGCGGCATCACCAGGCCGCCGGCCCCTTGAGCGCTGCCCAGGAAGGTGCTGCCGTCCGCCCAGTCGACCCAGCCGGAGAGGACGAGCACGGCCCGGCCGTCTCTCGCCGCCTGGCCGAAGTCCAGGTCGAGATGGTGCATCTCGGCCACCCCGGCGGCGTCGCGGCGGAAGGCGTCCGGATAGCGCCGGTCGCGGGCGAGGAGGCGGTCGCGCACGTCGTTCCCCTCGGAGTCATGGGCCGCTTTGGGATAGATCCGGCGCTCGACCCCGAACAGCCGGAAGTCGGGGAACGGCGGCCCCTTGAACTTGTCGTTGGTGAAGATCTCGACACTGGACGGATGATCGATCGCGATCAGGTGGATTTGATCCAAAAAGGCGACCTCGCGGAGCTCCTCGGTGATGCGGAGCTGATAGTCGCCGTCCGTCTCCACCAGGGCCTCGCCGGGGATCTGGACGTACTCGTCGTGATCGACCGGGAAGTATTCGCCGTCGCCGGCCGAGGCGCCCAGCGGGGCCACGCCCAGCACGTCGGTGATGAACTGGAAGCGCTCGCCGTTCCAGGTGAAGATCATCGGGCAGGAGCCCGAGAGGCGCGGCGCCTCCTTGACGGCGGCGAGCTGAGCTGCCGGGCGTTTGGTCTCGTTCTGGATCAGCCCGTTGGGCCAGGTGATGCGCACGGTGTCCGCGCCGGTCTGATCGCCGAGGCCGAAGACAAGGGGGACCCCTTTGTAAAGCTTTTTCTGGTAGATCTTTCCAGCCTTGACCTCGATCTCCGAGCCCGGCGCGAGCTTCAGGTTCTTGACCCCTTCGAGCGATACGGCCAGCCAGTGATGATTACCGGGGGTGGCGTTGCGGAAGAGCCGGAGCGTGCCGTCCTTCCCCACCGCCGCGAGGTCCTCCTTGCCGTCGGCATCGAAATCGGCGTCGGCCAGCGCCACCGCCGGGCCTCCGGGAGGGGCGACGGGCGCCGAGGCGCCGCGGTTGGCGGGGTCGGCGAAGACGAAGGGCGGCGGCGCGGCGGCCTTCTCCACCTTCCACCCCTTGTCCTTCTGATTGATCAGCAGGGAGCCACCGGCCGCGAGATCGGTCCAGCCGTCGGCGTCCGCGTCGAAGGCGGCGAGGGGGACCGCGCCCGCCGGCAGCTCCGGGGTGGGCACGGCCTCGTAGGTGCCGCCCAGGCGGTCGCGATAGATCACGCCGGGATGGTCCGCGTAGGCCACCGCCAGGTCGAGCCCCTGGGTGTCGGAGTGGACATGCAGGAGGGCGGCGTCGAGGGCCTTGCCGGGGACGAAGGGAAAGCGGGCGGTCTCGTCGTGGAAGCCGGCCTTCCCCTCGTTGCGGATCAGGGCCGCCGAATCGCCCAGCAGCAGGAGGTCGACGTCGTAATCGTGATCAAAATCGAACCAGACGGCCTTCCGGAAATTACCTTTCGGAAGCTGGACGGCGGTCTTCTCGAAGCGTCCGCCACTCAGATTGCGGTAGAGCGCCGCGGCGCCGCCGGCCACGATACAGAGATCGGCCCGGCCGTCGTTGTCGAAATCCCCGGCGGCCACGGCGGTCACGTCCTTGAGCCCCTCCAGACCGGTCGTGGCCACCCGGTTGGCGCCGCCCAGGAAGAGGGCCACGCCGGAGGCCGAGGCCGCGAG
>JAICSG010000276.1 GCA_025937035.1 Thermoanaerobaculia bacterium
CGAGACGTCGGTGCGGCTGAACTCGCCGTTGATGTCGTCCATCTCCTTGAGCTGGTCGTAGGGGACGTCGGCCTCGGCCAGCAGCACGTTCATGTGCCCCGGCATGCGGCCGGCCACCGGGTGGATGGCGTACTTGACCGTGGCGCCGTTGGACTCCAGGGCCTGCGCCAGCTCGCGCACGGCGTGCTGGGCCTGGGAGACCGCCATGCCGTAGCCCGGCACCACGATCACCGACTGGGCCGCGGTGAGCACTCCGACGGCGTCCTCCACGGTCGCCAGGTTGTAGTTGGCGGCGGGGGCCGGGCCCCCTTCGGGGGTGGGCGCCACCTGGCCGAAGGCGCCGAACAGCACGTTGGCGAACGACCGGTTCATCGCCTGGCTCATCTTCATCGAGAGCAGGAAGCCCGAGGTGCCGTCGAGGGCGCCGGCGATGATCAGCACGTAGTTATGGAGCGCGAAACCGGTCGAGGCCGACGCCAGGCCGGCGTAGGAGTTGAGCAGTGAGATCACCACCGGCATGTCGGCGCCACCGATGGGGAGCACCGCCAGCACCCCCACGATCAGGCCGATGCCGCCCATCGCGTAGAAAAGGGGGCTGCGGCTGGGGTCGGCGATCAGCAGGACCAGCAGGACCAGAGCGCCGAAGAACATGGTGATGTTGGTGCCGTTCTGCCCCTTCCAGGTCACCGGCGCGCCGGTGATCAGGCCCTGGAGCTTGCCGAAAGCCATGAGGCTGCCGGTGAAGGTCAGGAAGCCGAGGAAGACCTCCAGCCCCAGAGCTCCCATGGTGAAACGGTCGATCCCGCCCTCGGACATCCGGTGGGTGTACTCGACGACACCCACCAGGGCCGCCGCCAGGCCGCCGAAGGAGTGGGAGAGGGCGATTCGTTCGGGCATCTTGGTCATCGGAATCCAGATCGACATCGCGGCGCCGATGGCCGAGCCGATGATCAGGCCGGCGGCGATCCACTTGTAGTCGATGATGCCGGCCAGGACCAGCGTGCCGACCACGGCGATCAGCATGCCGACGGACCCGATGAGATTGCCTCGCCGGGCGTGGGTCGGAGAGGACAACCCCTGCAAGGCGAGGATGAAACAGACCGACGCGATCAGATAGGAGGCGGTCAGGGCAGGAGAGATCATGTGGCCGCTCATTTCTTGTCACTCCGGGCGGGCGTCTTCTTCTTGAACATCCGCAGCATCCGGTCGGTGATCAAGAAGCCGCCTACCGTGTTGATGGTGGCGCAGGTGACCGCGATGCAGCCCAGGATCGTGGCGGTCCACCCCCAGCCTTTGCCGGCCGCCACCAGCGAGCCCACCAGCGAGATGCCCGAGATGGCGTTGGTGCCCGCCATCAGCGGGGTGTGGAGGAGGGGTGGCACCTTCTCGATGACGTAATGGCCGAGGAAGCCCGCCAGCACGAAGATGTAGAGGCCAAAGAGCAACTCGTTCGACATTGGCCCTCCCTTTCGGGTCGGTTGTTTTTCAGGTGCGAATCCTAACATGCCCGCGAAAGGGCCGGCCCCGCGCCCCGGGGTGGTCCGGAGGCCCGCGCCGGGGGGGTGGCGGCGGTCCGGCGCGATTTCCACCTGAGATGTCTCTGGTGCAATCAAGCCTAAAGAGCTAAGCTTCGTCCGTGCCGAACAACAGTGAGGCTTTGCGGCGGCTGCTGCAAACCGATACGCAAGCGGAGAGCGCCGGGATCTCCCCGGCCGCGGCCATCCTCGTCCCGGGGCTGACGGTCCTCCATCATCCGGAGGCCGAGCGGTCCGGGGAGCGCGTCGCGCTCGCCGGTCTGATCTCCGGGAGAGCGGAGTCCCTGGCCCGGGGGGAGCCGGCGTTCTCCCATCCCGGGAGCGCCCTGCTGCGCCCTCTTGCCGACCCCTATCTGAGCCGCCGGCCCCTCCGGCTCCTCCCCGGGGCCGGGCCAGGCGGCGTCCGCCTCTGCTGCGGCGACAGCGGCACGGCCGTGATGGTGGACGGCGAGCCGGTCGAGGGGGAGCTGGAGATCCCGGCGGCCCGCCTGGATCGCGGCGCCGTCCTGCTGCTGGCCGGCCGGGTGGTCCTCCTGCTCTCCCGGCTCGACCCCGTGGGCGTGGCCGGGGCGTCCGCCTTCGGTCTCGTGGGCGAGAGCGCGCCGATGCTCGTCCTGCGCCGCGAGATCCAGCGGGTGGCCGGGCTCGACGTGCCGGTGCTCCTGCGCGGCGAGACCGGCACCGGCAAGGAGCTGATCGCCCGCGCCCTCCACGAGACCGGCCGGCGCCGCGAGCGCCCCTACCTCGCGGTCAACATGGCGGCGGTCCCCACCACCCTGGCGGCGGCCGAGCTCTTCGGCGCCTCCCGCGGCGCCTACACCGGGGCCGACCGCAAGCGCGAGGGCTACTTCCAGCGGGCCGACGGCGGCACCCTCTTCCTCGACGAGGTGGGGGAGACGCCGCCGGAGGTCCAGGCCCTTCTCCTCCGCGCCCTGGAGACCCGCGAGGTCCAGCCGGTGGGGAGCGACGACGTCCGCCGGGTCGACGTGCGCCTGATCGCCGCCACCGACGCCCACCTTGAAGGGGCGGTGGCCGCGGGCCGCTTCCGGGCCCCTCTTCTGCACCGGCTGGCCGGCTACGAGATCCGCGTTCCGCCCCTGCGCGAGCGGCGGGACGACTTCGGCAGGCTCTTCCTCCATTTCGTCCGCGAGGCGCTCGCCGAGGTGGGGGAGGCCAGCCGGCTGGCGGTCCCGTTCGGCGCGCGTTCCTGGATTCCCAGCCCCCTGGTGGCCCGGCTGGCCGCCTACGACTGGCCGGGCAACGTGCGGCAGCTCCGGAACGCCGCGCGGCAGATCGTCATCGCCGGCCGCGACTCCGGCGAGCCGGGGATGTGGCTCCAGGCCGAGCGCCTGCTCCGGGAGACCGCCCGTCCGGCGTCGCCGGACCGTGAATCGACGCCGCCGCACCCGCCGTCCCCATCCGGGCCGCCGGCGAATGCCGCCCGGCGCTCCTACCGCAGCGTAGAGGAGGTCACCGAGGAGGAGCTCCTGGCCGCCCTGCGGGCCAACCGTTGGCGCATCCAGCGGGCCGCCGCCGAGCTCGGGATCTCCCGGGGCTCTCTCTACGACCGGATCGAGAAGAGCCAGAGGATACGCAAGGCCGTGGATCTCTCCCGCGAGGAGATCGAGGCCTGCCGCGCCTCCTGCAAGGGGGACCTCGACGCCATGGTCGAGGCCCTGGAGGTCTCCAAGCGGGGCCTGCAGCGCCGGATGACCCAGCTCGGGCTGAGCTGAAGCCCGCGTCTTTCGTCCTTCCTGTCCCTGCCCGTCCGTGCTCATCCCGCTGCTATAGTTCGGGCCGATGAGCTCCCCCACCCCCAAATCCGCCTACGCCGCCGCCGGAGTCGACATCGACGCCCAGGAGAAGGGGCTCGCCCGCGTCAAGAAGCTGGCGAAGTCGACTTTCACCCCCGGGGTGCTGACCGAGATCGGCAGCTTCGGCGGCCTGTTCCGGCCGGAGCTGGCCGGGATGGCCGAGCCGGTCCTGGTGGCCTCGGCCGACGGGGTGGGGACCAAGCTGGTGGTGGCGCGGATGGCAGGGGACTACTCCTCGGTGGGCCGCGACCTGGTCAACCACTGCGTCAACGACATCCTGGTGCAGGGGGCCGAGCCGCTCTTCTTCATGGACTACCTGGGGGCCGGCGTCCTGGAACCGGAGAGGATGGTCGAGCTGGTCTCCGGGGTGGCCGACGGCTGCCGGGAGAACGGCTGCGCCCTGCTGGGCGGCGAGACGGCCGAGATGCCCGGCTTCTACCAGCCGGGGGACTACGAGCTGGTCGGCTTCATCGTCGGCCTCGTCGACCGGCCCAAGGTGCTCGACGGCTCCAGGGTCCAGGCCGGGGACGTCCTGGTGGGTCTCCCCTCGTCCGGCCTCCACACCAACGGCTACTCGCTCGCCCGCAAGGTGGCCTTCGAGAAGGCCGGCCTCGCGATCGGCGACAAAGCGCCGTGGGACAGGAAACGGACGGTGGGGGAGTCGCTGCTGGAGCCCCACCTCTCCTACCTCAAGGCGATCCGGCCGCTCCTCGGCGAGAGGACCCTGCACGGCATGGCCCACATCACCGGCGGCGGCATCACGGACAACCTGCCGCGCGTCCTGCCGGAGGGAACCCACGCCCTGATCCGCATGGGGAGCTGGCCCGTCCCGGAGCTCTTCCACTTCCTCCAGGAGACCGGGGAGGTCGAGAGCGAGGAGATGCTCCGCGTCTTCAACATGGGAATCGGGATGATCCTGGTGGTCGATCCCAAGGGCCTGGCCGAGATCCTAGGGCTCCTCCGCTCCGTGGGGCAGAAGAGCTGGCTCCTCGGCACCGTCCAGCCGGGCGGCTCGGGGGTGGTCTACGACCTGGGGACCGAATCGCCGCAGCTCCCCTCCTCCTGAAGGAGGAATCAAAATCCAAAATCCAAAATTCGCAATTCCCCTCGCCATCCTCCTCTCCGGACGCGGCAGCAACTTCCTGGCGCTGCACGCCGCCATCGAGCGCGGCGAGATCCCGGCGCGGATCGCCCTGGTCCTGAGCAACGTGGCGGACGCTCCGGGGCTGGCGAAGGCGCGCGAGCTGGGGCTGCCCGCCCTGGCAATCCCCCATAAGGAGGAGCCGAGCCGGCAGGCGCACGAGGAGAAGGTGATCGCGGCCCTGCGGGAGTCGGGAGCGGAGTGGGTCTGCCTGGCCGGCTACATGCGGCTGCTCTCGCCGGCGATCGTGGGGGCCTTCCGGCAGCGCATCCTCAACATCCATCCCAGCCTGCTGCCCGCCTTCCCCGGCCTCGACGCCCAGGAACAGGCCCTGGCCCACGGGGTCAAGGTCTCCGGCTGCACCGTCCACCTGGTCGACGAGGGGCTGGACAGCGGCCCGATCGTGGTCCAGCGGGCGGTCCCGGTGCTCGACGGCGACACCGCGGCGGCCCTCTCGGCGCGCATTCTGGAGGCTGAGCACCAGGCCTACCCCGAGGCCCTGCGCCGGCTGCTGACCGAGCCCTGGACGATCGGGGGGCGGCGGCTCACCTTCGGCCCGAGCCTGTAAACCCTACCGGTGCCGGAGCGAGAAGGTTCCGGTCCCGCGCGCGCCGCCCTGGCAGTCGTCGGCCTGGAACGTCCCGGAGAGGGAGGACGGAGTCGCCGGCGCCACGATGGCGCTCCACGGACAGTTGGAGGCCGGGCTGGTGGTGACCAGGAGCATGGCCAGGGCGCCGCCCGCGTCCAGGCCGGTCACCGTCCCCTGGCTGCTGGCGTCCGGGCAGTCGACCCACCACCGGCCGCTGTAGTTGGGAGCGAGGTCCATCTCGAGGGCACAGGTCCCCTGGAGGTGGATGCCGGGCTGGACCCCCGTGATGGTGCCGATCCAGTTCCCCCGCGTCGTGCGGACGCCGGGCTCGGTCGGGCTGCTGTGGCCGCCGCACCCAGGGAGGGCGAGCGCCAGGCAGGCCAGGGCGGCGAAGGCGAGCTTCCTCATGCCGCGATTGTAGCCGGGGTTGGAATAGAGGCGGGGGGAGGCCGGTTGCCCCTCCAGCGTGCGACGGGGGTTTGACAAAGGGCGGCCGGGGTGGAATACTCCTCCTCAGCAGCGGGTTCTACTCTCTGCGAAACGCGACGAGAGCGTGGGTGGCGCGGCGGCTTTGACATCGAAGTGACCTCGGCTCCTCGCGGGACGCTGGAATAAGCTCCCCGGGCGAGCGGTTAGAGATCCCTGCGAACGACGAAGCGAGGCGGGACGGCAAAAAGGGGTTGACACCCAAGCCTGCCTGCCCTATGCTTCGCCTCCCCTCGGAAACGAGGGTGACGCGAAGGCGGCGCGAGCCGCGATCTCGGCGTCGGTTCTTTGAAAACCAGATAGAGGAAGAAAAGAGTGAAGTCAGCGGCCTGCTTCCGGGCTCGTGGTGACTGGGCTTGGCCTTCGGGTTGGGTTTGGTGTGCTGCTGAGC
>JAICSG010001133.1 GCA_025937035.1 Thermoanaerobaculia bacterium
AGCGGCCGGGCCAGGAGGGGCATGGGCTCGCCTTCAATCTGGGAGAGGTCCGCGAGACCCTTCAGGGCCTGGAGGGGGAAGTCGCGGACGTGGCCGAACTTGTCCTCGGCGAAATCGAAGAGGGTGGCGAGGGGGAGCTGGCGGCAGAGGAGATAGAGGTCCACGAAGTCGCGGCGGCTCCCCCGGCTGATGATGGCGCCCAGCTTCATCAATCCGAGATCGACGGCCGAGGCGACCGCCAGGCCGGAGATCTCCTCGAAGGGCTGGACCAGCGGGTAGGGATAGTAGAAGAGCCGCACCCCCACCGCGCCGCCGGCGAGGCGCACGAAGAGGTAGCCGTCGCGGGCGGTTTCGACCTCGGCGGTGGGATCGGTGGCCAGGATCTCGGCCAGGAGGTCGCGCCGGTCCGGACTGATGAGCCGGTTGGCGTTGCTCATCAGGTCCAGGTCGGTAACCGGACGGTGGCCGGCGGAGAGGGCCAGGGCGGCCGAGCCGGCCAGATAAAACTCCTCGGCCCAGGGACGGGCGGCGAGCCGCGGGATCAGCTCCTGGGTCCGTGGGGAGAGCGACTCGGGGTGGGCGAGGATCAGAGCGGCCACAGAGCCTCGGCTTGCGGTTGATCTCCAGAAAGAGCGGGCCCCGTCTCCACCCCCAGCACCACCCCCCAGAAGGCGCGGCTTCGGCGCGAGAGCAGGCGGCCGTGGCGGGCGAGCCAGGCGGCGATCTCCGGCTCCGGGAAGGTCTCCAGGAGCCAGGCGAGATCGGCGGCGTCGCCGTCTTCCAGCAGGCGGGAGATCAGCAGGGAGGGAGCCCGCCGGGGGTCGAGATCCTCTTCCGAATAGTGGGGGAAGAGGCGGCGGGCTCCGGCCGGGAGGCTCACGCGCCGGCGGCTTCCCGGCGCTTGCGGGGGAGGGTGAGGACGGTCGCCGTGTTGCGCTCGTCCTCCATCTCGGCCTCCAGGATGCGCTCGAAGAGGTCGAGGGTGTTCTTGAATTTGAGCTGCAGCTCGCGGCGGGCCGTGCGCAGCTCGGTGATCTTGGCCTCGAAGCGGGTGGACTGCTCGATCGCCTGCTGCACGATCTTGTCGGCCGCGATCTCGGCCTCCTTCACCATCAGCTCGGCCTCGCGCTTGGCGTTCGCCGTGATGTCGTCCGAGACCTTCTGCGCCCGCAGCAGGGTCTGCTGGAGCTGGTGCTCGCGGTGCTCGGTCTCCTCCAGGCGCTGGCGGTAGTAGCGGTTCTCGCGGTCCAGCTTCTCGGCCTGGGCGATGCGGGCGGCCAGCTCTTCGGCGAGGAGCGAGAGGAACCCCTCGACCTCGGTCGGGTCGTACCCCCGCATCTTCTGCGAGAAGCGCATCTTCTGGATCTCGAGCGGAGTGATGGCCATCCTGGTGCCTCCTTACAGCCCGGCGTGACGCCGGCAATCCTTACGGCCTGCTTCGAAAAAGGATAGCCAGCTTAGCATGAATCCAGGAAAACCGTTTGTCCGCGCGGATTTAGCGGTCCGGGACGGGCGCCCGCCGCGGTCCGAAGATCGCCGTGCCCACCCGCACGTGGGTGGCCCCCTCCTCGATCGCCACCTCGAAGTCGTCGCTCATCCCCATGGAGAGCAGGCCGGGGAAGCCGGCCCACTCGGGACGGGCGGCGAGCTCGTCGCGCAGGGCGCGCAGGCGGCGGAACCAGGGCCGGGACTCCTCGGCGGCCCTGCCCAGGGGCGGGATGGCCATCAGACCCACGATCCGCAGATGCTTGCGATCCGCGAGCGGGCGGACCGTCTCCGCGAGCGCCTC
>JAICSG010000640.1 GCA_025937035.1 Thermoanaerobaculia bacterium
ATGAATGGCCGCGAGGCCGCCTCCGTGCTCGCGGCGGTCGAGAACCTGGAGCGCCAGCAACGCCGGGAGCAGGCCGCCACGCGGGCCCGGCAGCACGCGGCGAGGGGGAAGGACTGGTGAGGACGCCACGCCATCCCTCCTCTGTAGAGACGCCCCGCGGGGCGTCTCCGGGGCGGAGTACCCGGCTTCACCATCGGAGACGCCCCACGGGGCGTCTCTACAGCGGAATCGCCATCCTCTTCTTCCTGATCGCCCTCCCGGCATGGTCCGCCGAGGAGGTCAAGGCGACCCTGGAGCCCGAGACCATCGGCATCGACCAGACGGCGACGTTCACCATCGAGGTGCACGGCGACGGCTTCTCCAGCCTGCGCTTCCATCCGGACTTCGAGATGGACAACCTGGAGGTCCAGGGGAACGCCTCGCGGTTCGAGGACATGACCTTCAGCAACGGCCGGCTGTCGCGCACCCTGCGGCTCTCCTGGCAGGTCCGTCCCCTGGGGCTCGGCAAGGCGCGGGTGCGGGCGATCGTGGTCCACCTCGACGACCGCGAGGTGCGCCTGCCGGCCACCGAGATCAAGGTCCAGCAGGAGCCCACGGGGCAGATCCAGCGCCTCCCCCACGGCGCGCAGGACGAGGACGACCCCTTCCAGCGCTTCTTCGGCCGCATGCCGAACCCCTGGCGGCGGGAGCCGCAGCAGCCCGACGTCTTCCTGCGCGCCGAGGTGCAGCCGGCCCGGCCGGTGGTCGGCCAGCAGGTGCTGTACACGATCTACCTCTACACGCGCGAGAACATCGCCGCCATCGCCCCGAGCGGGATCCCGACCTTCAAGGGGTTCTGGGTGCGCGACATCCCGCTCCCCCAGCAGCTCCCGACCGAGATGGTGGACCTCGACGGCCGGCGCTATGGCCGGGTGCCGCTGCTCAAGAAGGCCCTCTTCCCGCTCCGCCCCGGCCCCTGCAAGCTGGAGCCGGCCACCATCGACCTGACGGTGGAGCGCTACGACCGCTCCTTCTTCTTCGGCCCGGCGGTCGCCCGTCCCGAGCAGGCGCGGCTGCAGACGGCGGTGCAGACGGTGGACGTGCAGCCGCTCCCCCCGGCGCCGCCGGGATTCGGCGGGGCCGTGGGGCAGCTCTCGCTCTCGGCGCAGCTCGAGCCGAAGGAGATCCGCCTCGGCGAGGCCGCCACCCTTACCGTGCGCCTCTCGGGCGTCGGCAATCTCCAGGGGGTCCCGGAGCCCCACCTCAAGGCCCCGCCGGGGCTCACCCTCCTCCCGCCGCAGCAGGAGGGGAAGGAAGACCTCAACGGCTCCGCGGTGCGCGGCACCCGGATCTGGCGCTATGCCGTGGTCCCCGACCGCGCCGGCCGCTTCACCCTCGATTCGCCGAAGATCACCTACTTCGATCCGGCCGAGAGCCAGTACGAGGTGGCCACCACGCCGGACCTGGCGCTGACCGCGATGCCGGCGGTCACCCCGCCGGCCGAGGCGGCGAAGCTCGCGGCCGGCGCGCCGGCGGCCCGGACGGCGGGCGCCTCGGGCCGCCGCTGGTTGCCCGTCCTCCCCTGGCTCGTCGCTCTCCCCTGGGGGCTCGTCCTGGTCGCCGCCCTGGTCCGCCAGCGGTCGGCGCGCAACGGGGAGGCGCTCGGCGAGGAGGGGCACCGGATGGAAGAGGCGCTGCGCCAGGCGGCAGCCGAGGAGCGCCCCCGGCAGATGGCGTTGCGGATCGAGGAGGCCTGGCGCGATCTCCTCCACAGCCGCTGGGGGGTGCCCCGGGAGACGCCCCCCTCGCGCTGGCGCGAGCTGCTGGCCGGCCAGGGCGTGGAGGCGGGCGCGCTCGACGAGCTCGGCCTGCTGATCGAGGACCTGCAGTACCTCCGCTTCGCCCCCCAGCTCTCGACCACCGACGCCCTGCGGGCCGACGCGTTGGCCCGTTGCCGCCGTCTCCTTCGCAGGTTGTCGTAGATTCGGTAGAACCCCGGCGCAAACTCTGGTATCGTCCCCCTATTGTCTTCCGTTGGAGTCATGGCATGAAGGGCAGGGTCAGAACGGCGGTACCGTCGTCCATGAACGAGGCGCTCGTGCGGGTCAGCATGCTGCCGGAAGAAGAAGGATTCAGCACACCGGACGCCTACCACAGCCTGGAGCCTGTGCACCTCGAGCGCTTCCTGGAGCGGCGGCGGGCGAATCCGAATTTCCCCCTGGAGCTCAGCCTGGCCGAGAACCTGGTCGAGGTGCTGCGCCGGGCGAACGGCTTCGTCCCCTCGGCCGCGGGCTCGATCCTGCTCGACGATCCTTCGGACAAAAAAGAGGACCGCCGGCAGAACACCCTGACGTTCATCGCCGCCTTCGGCGAGAAGTCCTCCTGCCTGGTGGGGGCCACCATCCCCGCCGACCAGGGGATCGCCGGC
Source organism: Thermoanaerobaculia bacterium (assembly GCA_025937035.1). Classification (GTDB taxonomy): domain Bacteria; phylum Acidobacteriota; class Thermoanaerobaculia; order Multivoradales; family UBA5704; genus DATARR01. The sequence goes on from JAICSG010000640.1 coordinate 2,408, forward strand.
CGGGTCTATCTTACCGGCGAGGCCTACTCCACCCCCTACGCGCCCAGCGACCGCTTCTTCTATCGCGGGATGGACGAGCAGACCCGCTACCAGACCGAGTCGCTGGTGGCCATCCCCATCCGCATCGGCCAGGAGGTCTGCGGGGTGCTGGAGCTGATCAACCGGCGGGACGCCCCGGGCTACAGCCAGGAGGACCGCAACCTCCTGGAGATCTTCGCCGGCTACATCTCGATCTCGATCCAGAACGTGCTCGACGGCCGCCAGGCGCAGGAGATCGCCAAGCGGGACAACCTGACCGGGCTCTACAACGACCGCTACCTGCACATCGCCCTGGCGGACACCATCCGCCGCTGCAAGGAGGACGGGCGGGACCTCTCGCTGCTCTTCCTCGACCTCGACTACTTCAAGCACGTGAACGACACCCACGGCCATCTCGCGGGCAGCCAGGTGCTGCGCGAGGTCGGGCACCTGCTGCGCAAGAACGTCAAGCGGGCCAACGGGCTCGCCGCCCGCTACGGGGGGGACGAGTTCGTGCTCCTCCTCCCGGGGGCCGACCTGGAGAAGGCGATCGACGTCTCGGAGGAGGTGCGCGCGGAAATCGTCGCCACCACCTTCTGCGCGGGCCCCGGGGACATCCAGCCCGATCCGCTCTGGCTCAAGGGGATCACCTGCTCGATCGGCGTCGCCACCCTGCGGCAGCACATCGAGCCCGACCTCGCGCTGGAGGCGAGCAAGAGCACCCTCCTCCGGCTGGCGGACGCGGCCATGTACGTGGCCAAGGAGACCGGGCGCAACAAGACCGCCCTCGCCGGCCAGCCGGTGCGGCGCCGGGCCGGCTCCGACGTCCGCTGACCCCCTTTGACCCCCGGATTGAGGGGGTGTTAGGATGCCGCCGCATCCCCCGGGGCGGGCATCCACCGCTTCTGACCCCAACCTACTGGATCGAATCGACAGGCGGCTCCAGTGGAGCGCCTGGATA
>JAICSG010001052.1 GCA_025937035.1 Thermoanaerobaculia bacterium
GCCCGCGCCGGTGCTGTCGATCCGGATATCCGCTGGACGCCGGATGACCGCGTCGATGCCCGCCAGGTCGGGACCGGGTCCGAGAGACTCTCCGACCAGGCTCACCACCGGATCGCCGTTCACCGAGGCGCCGAAGATGTCCTGGACCGGGTACAGGGAAAGGTCCAGCGTCGTCGTGCCGCCGCCGGTCGTCGACAGCCCGTCGTCCCCCGCGTAGATGGTGACCTGCGCCATGGAGGGCCCGGCCGCCAGCAGCAGCAGGGCGGCGGTCCCCAGAAGCAATCTCGTCAACCGCATGCGTCGCTCCTTTCTATTCAGAAACAACTACTAAAAGAGACGGTGCGGGGCGGTCTCCCGGCGGGACAAGATTTCAGAAACTGCAGATATTCACTTGCGCCGCCGGGCGGCCCGGCGGCGGCGGAGGCGGCGCAGCAGGAGCCGACGGCGGCTGATCCGGGGGCGCTTCTCCCCCCGCTGGAGGGCGAGCTCGCGGTAGATCTCGGAGTTGACCTCGCCCCCCATCAGGATGGCGAAGGCGGTCAGGTAGAACCAGACGAGCATCACGATCACCGCGCCCAGCGAGCCGTAGGCCCGCGTGTAGGAGTGGAAGTAGAGGGTGTAGAGGCGCAGGCCGAAGGAGGCCAGCAACCAGAGGGCCACCCCGGTCACCGCCCCCGGGCTCCCCCAGCTCCGCTCCTGCGCGGTCCCGAGGTTGGGCGCGTAGTTGTAGATGATCTCGAAGGAGAGGACGGCGAAGAGCAGGATCAGCAGCCAGCGCAGGTAGACGTGCCAGAGGGCCGCGAAGACGATGCCGGCCCCCACGCGGTCCGCCATCGCCTCCCCGATCTCCCGGCCGTAGAAGATCATCGCCAGGGCGGCGACGATGAGCACCGCGAAGGTGAGCGTCAGCGTGATCGCCATGATCCGCCGCCGCCACCAGGGCCGGCTCTCCTTGAGCCCGCAGGCCGTGTTGAGGGCCCGCGACACCGCCAGCATGCCGTTCGAGGCCACCCAGATCGTCGCCGCCAGGGAGAGGTAGAGCTTGGTCCCCGTGCGGGCGCTGCGGATCTCGGTCAGGGTGTTGTTGAGCAGATCGGTGACGTCGCCGCTGGGCGAGATCCGCGCCAGGTAGCGGAAGAGGTCCCACCGGATGGCCGGATGGGCCTCCGCCAGATAGCCGAGCAGGGTGGTGAGGAACAGCAGCAGGGGGAAGACCGAGAACAGGAAGAAGTAGGCCAGCTCCGCGCACCGCCCCAGCAGCTCGTCCTCGTAGATCTGCCGCCACAGACGCCACCCGAGCTGTCTCCACGTCAGCCCGGCGCGCGTCCAGAGCGAGGTCATCTACTCCCCCAGCCGCTTCCGGAAGTGCTCCCGCCACCCCTTCGCCAGGGCCTCCACCCGCGCCGCCCGCCGCAGCATCTCCGGATCGCTCGTCCCCTTCCGCTCCAGGTAGAGGCGGACGACGTCCACCACGGTGACGCGGTTTTCGTCCTCGTGGATCCGCTCCATGGCGTCGCCGGCGCCGATCTCCCCTTCCCGGACGATCCCGAAATAGATCCCCGGGCGCTCGCTCTCCAGGAAACGCTCCACGATGTCGTCGCGGTCGAGCCGCAGGGCCAGCTTGAAGCAGGGGGTGCGCGGCTGGGTGACGACCAGCTCGGCCGTGCCGATCCGGAAGCGGTCGCCGATGTGGACCTGGTCCTCCCACCACCCCTCGGTGGTGAGGTTCTCGCCGAAGATCCCCCAGGGGAGACTCTCGATCCCCAGCTCGCGCCGCCAGAACGGATAGTGCTCGGAGGGGTAGGCGTAGACCGCCTTCTCCGGCCCGCCGTGGACCGAGAGGTCCGCTTGGCCGTCGCCCGCCAGGTTGTCCCAGCGCAGCCGCACCCGCCCCTCGACCGGCTCCTTGAAGATGCCGGTCATGATCCGTCGCCCCCGCCAGCTCACCGGACGGGGGAGCCCCACGTTCAGGGA
>JAICSG010001036.1 GCA_025937035.1 Thermoanaerobaculia bacterium
GTGACGTCGGTGAAGGTGCCGTCCCCGTTGTTCCGCCAGAGCTGATTCGAGCCGAAATTCGAGATGTAGAGATCGACCCGGCCGTCGTTGTTGAAATCCCCCGTGGCCACCGCCATCCCATACCCCGTGGCCCGGATGCCGCTCTGGGCGGTGACGTCCACGAACCGGGGGACCGGATTCTTTCCCCGCGACGTGATCAGGTCGTTGCGGAACAGCCTCCCCCAGCCCCCCGGCCCGGGATCGGGAGAGCCGGGCTTCAGCGAATGCCCCTGGACCACGAAGACGTCGAGGTCGCCGTCGTTGTCATAGTCGAACAGCGCCGCCCCGCCTCCCATGATCTCGGGGAAGTAGAGCTCGCCCGTCTGGCCGGTGGAATAAGTGAAGCTGAGGCCCCAGCCGGCGGCGCGGTCGGTGAAGATCGGGGGCGACGGCGCCGGAAAGGCGAGAAGGGCCAGGAGGGGGAGGAGCATGGGTGAGAGCCCTCAGGCCCGGGCGGAGACCACCTCCGCCCTCTCCGCCGCCGCCCGGAACCGCCGCACGATCTCCCCCGCCGGCTCCACCGACTCGATCCCCGCCACGCTCCGCCCCGCCTGGAGGTAGTCCCGGTAGGAGAAGGTGGTCGCGGAGCGCTTCAGCTTCCAGATCGACTGCATGGCGTAGATCGTCCGCATCCAGTGCTTGGTCTTGCGGCCACGCAGCATCCAGCGGGCGATCGGGCCGGCCTTGGTGCCCATCTTCTCGATGTAGGGGGTGCGGATCACCGCCACCGGCACCCCGGTGATCCGCTCGGTCAGCACGATGTCGTCCGCGTCCGCGTCGAGGATCGCCTTCTTGTAGTCCGGGTGGGCGGTGCACTCGGCGGTGGCGATGAAGCGGGTGCCCATCTGGACCCCCGCGTAGCCCATCTTCAGGACCCGGACGAAATCCTCCTCGCCGCCGATGCCTCCGGCGCAGACCACTGGCACGCCGAGGTCCCCCAGCTCCGCGATCAGCGCCTCGGCGCTCTTCGGCCCGGCGTGGCCCCCCGCCCAGCTGTTGACCGCGATCAGGCCGTCCACCCCGGCCTCCAGCCCTTTCAGCGCCCACTTCCGCTCGGTGACGTCGTGATAGACGAAGCCCCCGGCCGCGTGCGCCTTCTCCACCACCCAGCGGGGGTTGCCCAGGGAGGTGACGAAGAAGCGGATCCCCCCCTCGATCGCCTCATCGACGTAGCGCTGCATCCGCTCCTGGTAGACCTTGGAGGAGCGCTCGACGATCACGTTCATCCCCACCGGCTTCTCAGTGAGGCTCCGGATGAGCTTCAGCCCAGCGCCGAATTCGTGGCGGTGGACGTAGACCAGCGAGAGCGGCTGGATGACGCCGATCCCCCCGGCCTCAGAGACCGCCGCCACCAGCTCCGGGTTGCTGCATGGATACATGGCGCCGCAGATGAGCGGCACCTCGATGCCGAGCTGGCGGGTGAGCGGGGTATCGAGGAGAGCACCGGGGAGGGACATCTAGCGCTCCACCGTGACGCCGCGCCAGAAGGCCACGTGGTCCTTGATGTTGGCCGCCGCCGGCTTGGGGTCGGGGTAGTACCAGGCGCCGTCCTGGTTCTCCCGGCCGTCCACGACGATCGTGTAGTAGCTCGCCGTCCCCTTCCAGGGGCAGACCGTGTGGGTATCGCTCGGCTTAAAGAATTCTCGCTTCACGGAATCCGGAGGGAAGTAGATGTTCCCCTCCACCAGCTCGTGCTTGTCCGTCTCGGCGATCACCGCTCCGTTCCAGATGGCTCTCGGCATGGCTCCTCCCGTCCCCTGAGGGTAGGTACGATGTTAGCGGAAATGGATGGGGAAAGCCGTGCTGGTTGAACCGACCTTGACCCAGAGGTCCTGGCGAAGGTCCCCGATGCGCCGCCGGAGCCCGGAGACGAGCTCTAGCGGCAGACCTGGGGGGCGGGGAGGAGCCCCGCCCCTATCTCTCATCCATTCGTCCGGATCCCCGGCGGGATGTACTCGCCGGTGA
>JAICSG010001203.1 GCA_025937035.1 Thermoanaerobaculia bacterium
AAGAGGGAGAGGTTAGCTTGGTTTGTTTTCGGATTTTTCGTAGGGGCGGGGCTTGTCCCCGACCGCGACGTTGCTGGGCGGGGACAAGCCCCGCCCCTACGACAGCACCCCGCGGACAGGCCCCCTCTTCTCCCGTCAGGCGGGGGGGGAGGCCAGGAGAAGAGGGCTGGGGTGATGAGGGCCAGCCTGCCGGGAACGCCAGCGCCCCTATCGCCGGGCGGGGGCCGTGATCCACCCCTCCGCCGCCTCCAAAACCACATCCCGCCCCTGCCGGTACGCCGCCTCGAACGCCGCCTCGTCGAGCGGCACGCGATGATCGGGTGGCACCCCGCCGCGCCCCAGGGCGTCGCTGTCGAGCTGAATCTGATAACGGCCATCGAGCGACTGCCCCTGGGGGAAGACAAAGTCGAGGCCGTCGGGCAGGTGGATGGTCTTCTCCCCCACTCCGAAGGAGCCTTGCGTGCCGCGCCAGCCGAAGATGGCCACGTTCGGCAGGCCGCGCAGGGCCAGGGGGATCCCCTCGCCGGCGCTGAAGGTGTCCGCGTTGACCAGCACCGCCACCCGGCGTGGCCAGTAGGGCTGCCGGGGCAGGACCCGCACCGTGGTCTCGGGGTGCGGCCGGAAGAGCGCCGTGGCCGGATCGTAGAGGCCCGCGATCTCGTAGATCCGCGGGCGCGGCTGGAAGAAGGCCATGATCCGCGGGATGATCTCGTCCTGCCCGCCGGTGTTGCCGCGGACGTCGATCACGATCCCGGGCGCGCCCGCCCTCAGGAACCGGCGGATGGCGCCGCGGACCTCCCGCTCCGGCAGCAGATCCCAGAGCGTGGGAAGCTCGAACCTCACCTGGATGTAGCCGGTGCCGTCCGGCAGCCTCCTCACCGAGACTGGATCGCCGAAGAAGACGTCCCAGCGGGTGCCGGTCGGCCGGGGGTACGCCTCCGGCACCGCCACCATCTCGGCCGTGGAAGAGGCTTGGGCCTCAGGATTCCGGTAGCCGATCGCCGCATGGGCTCCCACCCGGCCGTGGGTGAGAAACCGAAGCTGCTGCAGCCGCCGGCCTTCGGAGGTGGCGGGGGGCTCCTCGCTCCAGTCGACCCCCACCCTCTCCAGCGCCGCCCGCACCGGCCCGCCGTTCCAGGCCAGCACCTCGGCCCCTACCTGGAGCCCGGCACGCTCCGCCGGGCCGCCGGGATCGACCCGAGCCGCCATCACCCGGCCGTCGTCCAGCTCCGCCAGCCCGAGGCCGTAGCCACCTCCCGCCTCAGCCTCCCGCAGCCCGCGATCGTCCCCGCGCAGATCGACGTGACCGTCCGGGATGCTCCAGGCGAACGCCCGCAGGGTCCGGTAATAGGCCTTGTCGTCCTTGCGGGCCTCGGCGTCTCGGATGCGCGGGGCGAATTTCGCGTTGAGAGCCGCCCAGTCGATCCCCTTCCACCGGGTGAACGGATACTCCGCCGCCAGCCTGGCGCATAGGGCGTCGAAGGCATGGGACCACGAGAACGCCGCCAGGTTGGTCTCCGTCTCCTCCCCCGCCAGCAGGGCCGCGTGATGGCGGGGGCGAGGCAACGGCGGAAGCTCGCTCCACCGCACGGCGCCGTCCACGGCCAGGACGA
>JAICSG010000290.1 GCA_025937035.1 Thermoanaerobaculia bacterium
CGGAGGTGAAGGCCGGACAACCGCTGGCGACGTTCACAGCCCGGCCATCGAAGGGGCTGGCGCTGGAAGCGCACACGCCATAATCGAGAAGGTACGCATCGCCGTCAAGGGGAACGAACCACACGCAGTCCGCGCACCGCCCTGGCTTCGGCTCTGCCTGAGGAACGCCCCAGCGAGCCGCGGTCTTCTCCTCCAGCGCGAAGAGCTCCTCCTCTTGAGCCTGCTCCGGGACATCGTCCTCAAAGCGTGCTACGCCGCCTTCCGCAAGGACCCAGCGTCCACCGGGGAGCTTGATGCTCCACATCGGATCGCCGGTGAGCATGACCATCGAGCGAAGGCATTGGCCGTTGGAGAAGCGGACGACGAGCTCGGGAACGTCGCCGATGACCTCGATGCTCTGAATCCGCGTGCCCTGCAAGGAGCTGATGCCGGAGGCGATCTCGGGCCGGCTGTTCGAGCTTCCATACAAGACGCTTGCCCCCTCTTCCACGCGCCAGTCCCACTCGATCTCAATACAGGCTTCGCCTTTTTCGTGCTGATACCGCTTGTAGACAACCGGTGTCAGTTGGCCGAGCTCCAGGAAGATGGCGGAGCCGTAGCCCTTCCAGGGGCGCGATACGGGGAGGCCTACCAGGGATTGTAGCGTGGCTCGTATTTCTTCGGCGGGGGGCATGGATCGTGGGTCCCGGAATAAGGTAACAGACCAGGCGTAGATGCAGGGAAAGTGGAGGCTAGAGGGCCGAAATGACGAGAGCCCGGGCGTCGCCGCCCGGGCTCTCTATATGGAAAACGGGAGACCAGCTATCGGCCGTCGTGGTCGGCGTCGCCGGGCAGGGCCCGCTCGACGCGGTCCCAGGCGGCGCGTACGGCGTCCTTGACGTTCTCCCAGGCGAGGCTGGAGCCTCCCCGGGCGCGATCCCAGCCGCGTTCCAGGTCCCCCTGCACGTCGTCCCACTTCCGTCCCTGGTAGTGATGGGCGGCGTCGGTGCCGTACTGATAGGCCGGCTGATACTCCTCGTAGGTGCTGGCAGGGTTGGCGTAGTGCCGGTTGCCGTGGTTCTCCCGCCAATAGCGGTCGTCTTCCTCGGTGAACCGGATCCGGTCCACGCCGACGATTCCGGGAAGTCTGTCGATGTAGACCTCCTGCTCGGCGGCGCCGCCGATGGCCGGAGCGGTGCCGATGCGGTGCTCGCCGACGAGGCTGTTGACGCGCTCGAACATGCCGAGCCCGGCGTCAGTGTGGCGGTCGGGGGGATGATGATCGAGCTCGGCCGTGGTCGTCTTGCCGGAGGTCTTGTCGTATTTGTCGTCCATTCCGTCCTCCTTGCCGGGAGGGATTTGCAAAGGCGGGGCCACCCCTCTCCCGGCGGGGAGAGGGGCGGGGTGAGGGCTCGGCTCTAGTAGCCGTCGTGGTCGGCGTCGCCCGGGAGGGCGCTCTCGACGCGGTGCCAGGCATCCTTGGTGGCGTGCTTGGCGTCGCTCCAGGCGAGCTTGGACTTGCCCTTGGTCTGCTCCCAGCCGTGCTGGAGGTCGTTCTCGGCCTGGTCGAACGTGCGGCCACGATAGGTGTTGGCCGAGTCGTAGCCGTAGCGGTAGGCCGGAGCGTAGTCGTCGTCATAGGTGTGGCCGGCCTTGTAGTAGGGCCGGGTGGAATGGTTCTCGCGCCAGTAGTTGTCGTGCGCGGTGCGGTCGGTCACGCGGTTCCAGGAATCCTTGACGGCGTGCTTGGCATCGCTCCAGGCGAGCTTGGACTTGCCCTTGGCCTGCTCCCAGCCGTGCTGGAGGTCGTTCTCGGCGTCGTTGAACTTGCGGTCGGCGTAGCGGCCGCGCGACTCCCAGCCGTAGCGGTAGGCCGGGGCGAGGTCGTCATAGGAGCGGTTCGCCGCGTAGGGGCGCTTGGAGTAGTTGTTGCGCCAGTAGGCGTCTTCCACGGTGGGGTTGACCCCCTCCGCGACGCCCTTGCCGGCCAGGCCGCCGGCCACGCCGCCCACGGCCGCGCCGACGACGGCGCCCACCGGTCCGCCCACGGCTCCGCCGAGGGCCGCGCCGGCCACCGCGCCGCTGGCGGCGCCGACGCCGGTGCCGACCGGGTGCGCGCCCGGAGCGCCGGTGATCGGGTCAGGGTTGGCGTCATGACGGACTTCGTGATCGAGCTCGGCCGTGGCCGTTCTTCCCGTGTTGGTGTACTTTTCGTCTTTCATAGGTGCAGTCTCCTAGAAGTGGTTTAACAGCGGATCAGACCTACGACAAAGAGAAAGACTGCAAAGCCGGGGCCAACCTGCCGCCTTGCCTTCCCCCCGCCCCGCGGGATACCCTCCCTCCACGATCATGCGGCCCCAGAAGCTCCTCGGCCTCTGCCTCGCGCTCGTCCTGGGTCTCGCCCTCTCGGCGTGCCGGGATTTGAGCTACGCGGCCGGAGATCCCAAGAAGCCCCACGTCGGCATCGTCTTCGACAGCGGCGGCAAGGACGACCGCTCGTTCAACGCCGCCGCCTGGCGCGGGGTGCGGCGGGCGGCGAAGGACTTCCCCATCGTGCTGCGGGACGCCGAGCCGGGGGACCCCGCCTCGCTGGAGCCCGCCATGCGCGCTTTCGCCGAGGTGGGCTACGACCTCGTCATCGGCATCGGCTTCGCCCAGACGCCCATCGTCGAGTCGGTGGCCAAGGACTATCCGAAGGTCAACTTCGCCATCGTCGACGGCGTGAGCGATCTGCCCAACGTGGCCTCGCTGGTGTTCAAGGAGCACGAGGGGAGCTATCTGGTGGGGATGATCGCCGCGCACACCACCAGGACCGGCGTGGTCGGCTTCGTGGGGGGGATGGACGTCCCGCTGATCCACAAGTTCGAGGTCGGCTACGAGGAGGGGGCGCGGTCGGTCAATCCGAAGATCCAGGTGATCCAGAACTACGTCGGCGTCACCGAGGCGGCGTGGAACAACCCCGGCAAGGGGAAGGAGCTCGCCGTGGCCCAGATCGGCAAGGGGGCGGACGTGATCTTCGCCGCCGCCGGCAACTCGGGGCTGGGCGTGTTCGACGCCGCCGAGCAATATGACAAGTACGTGATCGGCGTCGATTCCAATCAGAACTGGGTCAAGCCGGGCCACGTCCTCACCAGCATGGTCAAGCGGGTGGACAACGCCGTGTACCAGATCGTGGGCGATCTGGTGAATCACCGCTTCAAGGGGGGCATCCACGTCTACGGCCTGGAGAACGACGGCGTGGGCTTCGCGATGGACCAGTTCAACGCCAAGCTCATCTCCCCCGACGTGGTCCGCCAGGTCGACGCCGCCCGCGAAAAGATCATCCACGGCGAGATCAAAGTCACCGACGCGATGGCGCAATAATCTTTCGATCCCGGACCATGCTCGAGCTGCGCGACATCACCAAACGCTTCGGCGATGTGCTGGCGAACGATCGCGTCAGCCTCGCGGTGACGCCGGGCACCATCCACGCCATCGTCGGCGAGAACGGCGCCGGCAAATCGACCGCCATGCGGATCGCCTACGGCTTCTATTCGGCCGATTCGGGCGACGTGATCGTGGACGGCCAGCCGCGCCGCATCGCCAGCCCGCACGACGCGATCGCCCTCGGGATCGGCATGGTGCACCAGCACTTCATGCTGGTCGAGACCATGACGGTGGCCGAGAACATCGTCCTGGGGATCGAGCCGGGCTCTCCCCTGGCGCTCGATCTCAAGGGGGCCGAGGCGCGCGTCCGCGCTCTGTCGGAAGAATTCGGATTGCAGATCGATCCGGAAGCGCGGATCGAAACCCTCTCGGTCGGCCAGCAGCAGCGGGTGGAGCTGCTGAAGGCGCTCTATCGCGAGGCGCGCCTGCTGATCCTGGACGAGCCCACGGCGGTGCTCTCGCCGCAGGCGGTGGAGGACCTCTTCCGCATCCTGCGCGGCATGCGGGCGCAGGGGAAGACGATCGTCATCATCACCCACAAGCTCTCGGAGGTGCTGGCGATCTCGGACGAGGTGACGGTGATGCGCGACGGTCGCGTGGTGGGGAACCGCAAGACCGCCGAGACCAACGCCGCCGAGCTCGCCCGCCTGATGGTGGGGCGCGAGGTGCTGCTGCGGGTGGAGAAGCCCGAGGCGAAGCCCGGCGGGCCGGTGCTGCGGGTGCGCGGTCTCTCCTTGAAGGACCGGCTGGACGGCATCTCCTTCGAGGTGCGCGGCGGCGAGATCGTGGGGATCGCGGGCGTCGAGGGGAACGGCCAGACCGAGCTGATCGAAACGCTCGCGGGGCTGGTGGACCGCAAGGACGTCACGGGCGCGATCGAGCTGGGGGGCGAGGACGTCACCGCTCTCTCGGCGCGCGGGCGCAAGGAGCGGGGGATCGCCCACGTCCCCGAGGACCGCCAGCGGCGGGGCCTGCTGCTCGACTTCGACTTGGCGGAGAACGCCATCCTCGGAGTCGACGAGCGGCCGCCGGTCGCGGTCGGCCCGGGTCGCGTGTGGCTCGACCGCGAGGCGATCCGCAGGCGCGCGGCGAAGATCATCCAGGCCTTCGACGTCCGGCCGCCGGACGCGACCCTCCCCGCCCGCGCGCTCTCCGGGGGCAATCAGCAGAAGCTGATCCTGGGCCGGGAGATCGAGCTGCCGCCGAAGCTCCTGCTGGTGGCGCAGCCCACGCGGGGGGTGGACATCGGCGGCATCGAATTCATCCACCGCCGGCTGGTCGATCTGCGGGACTCCGGCTGCGCCATCCTGCTCGTCTCCTCGGAGCTGGAGGAGGTGACGGCGCTCTCCGACCGCCTGCTGGTGATGCGCCAGGGGCGGATCGTGGCCGAGGTGGATCCGGCGCGAACGTCGCCCGGAGACATCGGGCTGTTGATGACCGGCGGCGAGGCCGCGGCCTAGCTCACTTCTCCTATGAAAATCCTTCGCGAGCTCCTCTTCCCCCTGGCCGCGGTGGTCGCGGCCTTCCTCGTCGGCGGGGTGCTGGTGGCGCTGGTGGGCGACAGCCCGATCCACACCTACGAGCTGTTGATCGGCAGCGCCCTCACCTGGCCGGACGGCATCGGCTACACCCTGTTCTACGCCACTCCGCTGATCTTCACCGGCCTGGCGGTGGCGGTGGCCTTCCGCTGCGGCCTGCTCAACATCGGCGCCGAGGGGCAGCTCTACATCGCCGCCTTCGCCACCGCCTGGGTGGGGATCACCTTCGCGGGGTGGTCGGCCTGGCTGCTGGTCCCGCTCTGTTTCCTCACCGCCATCCTCTCGGGCGCGGTGTGGGGGGCGATCCCGGGGGTGCTCAAGGCGCGGTTCGGGGCGCACGAGGTCATCACCACGATCATGATGAACTTCATCGCGGTCGCCCTGGCGAGCTACTTCACGCAGTACCACTACAAGCCGCCGGGGGACCCGATCCTGGAGACGGTGCCGATCGGCGAGGGAGCGCACATCGCGCGGCTGGGGCGGTTCATCCCCGGGTTCCCGGAGCGCATTCCGCTCAACCTCGCCTTCCCGCTGGCGCTGGTGGTCTGCCTGCTGGTCTACCTCTTCCTCTGGCGCACGCGCTGGGGGTACGAGATCCGGGCGACCGGGGCGAGCCCGGCGGCGGCGGAGTACGGGGGGATCTCGACCCGCCGGCAGATCGTGCTGGCGATGGCGGTGTCGGGCGGGCTGGCCGGGATGGTGGGGATCAACGAGGTGCTCGGCTACCGCTACCGCTACTACGACAGCTTCTCCTCCGGCTACGGATTCACCGCCATCGCGGTGGCGCTGTTGGGCCGGAACCATCCCGTGGGGGTGATCATCTCGTCGCTCC
>JAICSG010001081.1 GCA_025937035.1 Thermoanaerobaculia bacterium
TCCCCTTCGCCGGCCCCTTCCCCCCCTTGGCGAGGAGCTGGATGTGGCCGTGGAGGTCGTCGGCGAGGGCGGGGGACGCACAGAGCAGCAGGAAAGCGAGGGCTCTTCTCAAGTCACAGCCTCCATCCCAGCGTGGTCAGCCATTCGTTGTTGTTCCGCTTCGCCCCGGAGGCCAGGATGAAGACGTTTTTCGCGTATTCCACCGTGAGGTCGAGGCCGGGGATCAGCCCCAGGCGGAGGCCGGCGTCGGTCTTCTCCCAGTCCCAGGCGAAGCTCGGGCTCGGCGTCATCCGGGGATTGCGGAAGTGGTTGTCGAGGGTCGAGTAGCGCACGGCCGGAGCGATCGACGGGAAGAGCTGGCGCCCGGCGACGCCCCAGACCAGCGGCAGGTCGAAGCGCCAGGCGGCCTCCGCCTCCCAGCCCGTGCGTGGCAGGCCGGCGAGGTCCTGGTCCACGTACTGGCCGAAGAAAGAGAACCCGCCCAGGTAGAGCCAGACGTTGCCGCCGGCCTCCCGCTTGCGGTCGTTGGTGATCGGATAGGAGACATCGCTCAGCGGCAGGCCCACCTCCGGGCCGTTGAGGATGTCGAGGTCGCCGCCGTAGAAGGTGCCGTGGATCTTCACCGAATCGGCCAGCTTCCTCTCGTTCCACCAGCCGAGCACGTCGAGCCCGTTGCGCCCCGCCTCGTCCGCCATCCGCCAGCCGAGCCCCACCCCCGTCTCGAATTTGCCGTCCACGTTGAAGTTGGCGAAGTGGGCGTTGTAGAGGATGGGGATGCCGCTGTTGAGGTCACCCGTGGGGACCGGGGTGCGGCGGCCCGGCGTGCCGTTGTCGCCGGCGAGGGCGTTCGGATCGCGCAGGAAGACCGGGTTTCCGAAGGCGCCCCGGACCTTGAGGTAGAGGTGGCGGCCGAGATGGAACCCCATCTCCGCGCCGGTCTCCTCGAAGCGGTTGAAGGCGGTCGAGACCAGGCCGTAGCTCTGGAGATGACGGTCGTCCTGCCGCTCGAACTTGGGGATCTTGCCCAGCTTGAGATAGACGCCGCTCTTCGGCGCCAGGGTGGCCGGCTCGGGCTCGCGGCCGAAGCGGACCCACGCCTCGTCGATGTCCGCCTTCTGGCCGGTCGAGGTGGGGTTGCGGTCGTAGAGGTCGATCAAGTCGAGCTTGCCGTGGAGGGTGAAGAGGTCCCCCCGGCTCACGTCGGCGAACAGGGTGGCGTCCGAGACTTCGTAGTGATTCCCGGGATCGACCGTCTCCTCGAAGACTGGACTGCCCTGGATGGTGAACGGCGTCTTGAAGATGTTGTCGTCGCTGCGCCGGTAATTCGCCCGCACCTCCAGGCCGAACTGGTGCTCCCACCCCGACTCCTCGGCCGGAGATTCCTGAGCCTGGGCCACGCACGGCACGGCACCGAGCCACACCACGGCGCACCATCCCCCAAGAGATCTCAACAACGACATCTGTCGGCTGCCCTCCAAACGACACTACGAGCTTGGGGGGTAGCTTAGATGGATGCCGGTCCGCAGTAAAGGGAGAGGAATTTTAGCTGAGTTGAAAGATGTGTCGGAGAATTCCCTGTAGGGGCGGAACTAGCTTGCCCTTTTGCCATCTTACCCTCAGAGCCCCCATGCCGCCTCCCCGGGGGTGTCCGCGGGAGCTTCGCACGATGGGCGACCATCTGAAGAAGGTGAGACTCCTCCGAGGGCTCATCCGAAGGGAGACTGCGGAGGCTCTCGGCGTCTCGGAAGAGACCATAGAGAGCTGGGAGACCGGGAAGACCGCGCCGCGGGCCTCCCGCCGGGAGAGGATCGTCTGCTTCCTCGGGTACGACCCTGGGGGCTGGACGGCCGCCTCCGCCCCGAGGGGTGCTTGAGGATACGGGAGA
>JAICSG010000826.1 GCA_025937035.1 Thermoanaerobaculia bacterium
CCGGGTAGCGGTTGCAGGACCAGAACGTCTTGCCCCGGTGGGAGCGCTTCTCGACGATCTCCCCCTTGCCGCACTCCGGGCAGGGAACGCCGGTCGGCTTGGGCGGCGCGGCCTTGGGGCCCGTCTTGCGGATGTTCTTGCACTCGGGGTAGCCGGTGCAGCCGTAGAAGGTGCCGAAGCGGCTCCGCTTGAGGGCCATCGGCTTGCCGCACACCTCGCACGGCGGGATCTCCTCCTCGGCCGCCGCGGCGCCGTCGCCCGCCGCCGGGGTCTCGGCCGCGGGCTCCTCGACGTTGCGGGTGTACTTGCAGTCCGGATAGGTGCTGCAGGCGATGAACGGTCCGAAGCGGCCGAAGCGCATCAGGAGGCCGGAGCCGCACTCGGGGCACTTCTCGTCGAGCGGGATGCCGTCCTTCTTGACGTTGGGCATCTGCTCGCCCGCGGTCTCCAGGTCCTTCGAGAACTTCTGGTCGAAATCGGCCACCGCGCGCTTCCACTCGATCTTGCCGCCCTCGATCTCGTCGAGCTGCTCCTCCAGGGCCGCCGTGTACCCCTCGTTGAGGATGTCGTGGAACCCCTTCTGGAGCATGCCGTTGACCAGCGTGCCGAGTTGGGTGGGGCGGAAGCGGCCTTCCAGGCGCTCGACGTAGTCGCGGTCGGTGAGCACGGAGAGGATGGTGGCGTAGGTGGAGGGGCGGCCGATGCCGTTCTCCTCCAGCGCCTTGACCAGCGTGGCCTCGCTGTACTGGGCCGGCGGTTGGGTGAATTTCTGCTCCGAGATCACCTTCACCAGCTCCAGGGTCTCCCCTTCGCGCAGGGCCGGCAGCATCCCCTCCTGGGAATCGTCGGCCGCCGGGGCGTCCTCGTCCGGGGTCTCGCGATAGACCGCGAGGAAGCCGGGGCGCTTCAGCACCTTGCCCGAGGCGCGCAGGACGTAGGGGCCGTTCTCGATGTCCACCTGGGTGACGTCGAAGACGGCCGGCAGCATCTGGGAGGCGATGAAGCGGTCCCAGATCAGCTTGTAGAGCTTCCATTCCTCGTCCTTGAGGAAGTCGCGCACGGCGTCCGGCGGCAGGTCAAAGCTGGTCGGGCGGATCGCCTCGTGGGCGTCCTGGGCCCCCTCCTTGGAGCTGTAGACGTTGGGCTTCTCGGGGAGGGCGTCCGGCCCATAGGTGGCGCCGATGTATTCGCGGCCGCCGGTGAGCGCCTCGTCGGCCACGCGGGTGGAGTCGGTGCGCATGTAGGTGATCAGGCCGACCGCGCCGCGGCCGCCGATCTCCTTGCCTTCATAGAGCCCCTGGGCGATGCCCATGGTGCGCTTGACCGAGAAGCCGTAGCGCCGCGCCGCCTCCTGCTGGAGCCGGCTGGTGATGAACGGCGGCGACGGCCGCTGGCGCGACTCCTTGCGCTCGACCTTGGCGACCACGAACTTGCCGGTCTCGAGGTCGCGGACGATGCGCGCCGCGGCCTCGCCGTTTCCGACCTCGGCCTTCCTGCCGTCGATCCGCTGCAGGCGGGCGTTGAACGGCGGCGGCACCGCGGCCTTGAGGTCGGCGCCGAGGTTCCAGTACTCCTCGGACTGGAAGGCGTCGATCTCGGCCTGGCGGTCGCAGACCATCTTGAGGGCGACGGACTGGACGCGGCCGGCGGAGAGCCCCTGCTTGACCTTCTCCCAGAGGAGCGGGGAGAGGCGGAAGCCCATCAGCCGGTCGAGGACGCGGCGGGCCTGCTGGGCGTCGACCTTCTTGAAGTCGATCGTCCGCGGGTTTTCCAGCGCCTTGAGCACGGCCCCCTTGGTGATCTCGTTGAAGGTGACCCGCCGGACGTCCTTGGCGTCCTTGAGGATCTCGGCGATGTGCCAGGCGATCGCCTCCCCCTCGCGGTCCGGATCGGGGGCGAGGTAGACGGTCTCCGCCTCCTTGGCCGCCTGGCGCAGCTTCTTGACCACGTCCTTCTTGGCGGCGAGCACCTCGTAGCGGGGCTCGTAATCGGGGCCGATCCCCATGTCCTTCCCCTTCTTGACGAGGTCGCGGACATGGCCCACGGAAGCCTCGACGGCGTACTGCCGGCCGAGGAACTTCTTGAGGGTCTTGGTCTTGGCGGGGCTTTCGACGATGAGCAGATTCTTAGCCATAGCGCGTCTCTGAAACGTCGGGGGACGCCGACATTATTTCGTGTGAGTCTCTGGGCGCCACCCGGGGACAGGGCGGGGACAGTACCACCCGCCCGCCGCTCGCCGCAAGGCGGGGGGTGGGCCGGTGGGTGGCTCCCGTAGGTATAAGGAAGGGGTATTCCCGGGTCAGCCGAGGCGGAGCCCTTTGAGGGACTTGGCAATCAGGGCTTTAGAGAAGAGCCGCTTCAAGCGCTCTAGAGACTGAATCGATTCAACCCGGCTCCGGACCTCCTCCGGCACGGGGCCGAACCGCTCCTCAAGCAGGTGGAGGAGCATGTCTTGAGCTCCCTGCCTCCGTCCTTCCAGTCTCATCTTGTCCGCCCAACTGACTTTGTACAGCAGAGACATAGCCTGGGTCCTCCGTGTCCGCGAAGTCGCGAGAAGAGAGAGCTCCTCTGCTTCCTCCGGGGTTAATTCTAGATAAGTTTCGATGCAGTTGACCAGCTCTCGCCGCTCCTCATCCCGCAAAGGAGCCTCTGCAATCTTGGCGAGGCAACTC
>JAICSG010000952.1 GCA_025937035.1 Thermoanaerobaculia bacterium
CGGCGCGCGGGGGGGGGGGGGCGGGCCCCCGCGGGGGGGGGCGCCGGCCGCAACACCAAACCGGGGGGCCACACCCCCCGCCCCTACGAAATCCATGATGACTGAGGGTGACGCCTTACGCCGCCGCCCCGTTCCCCGATTTCCCCATCCCCGTCTGGCCGCTCTGCAGGCTCCGTTTCAGCTCGGACCGCAGGGTCTCGGCGCGCGGGTCGGCCTCACCCGTGGGCTGGAGGCCGATGGTCTCGCTCAGCTTGCCGGAGAGGAGCAGGGCGAGCAGGTTCTCCACCAGGCTGCCGCCGCCCTTGCCATCGCCGGTGGTCATCTGGATCTTCGGCACCACGTCGGCCTGGGACTTCTCGATCGCCTCGGCGAAACGGCTCATCACCTGCTGCACGAGCTGGAACTGCGGGCCGCCGTAGGCGCGGACCTGCTCCTCCAGGGCGAGCGCCTGGGCGACGCCCACGCGGGCGGCGCGGTCGGCCTCCGATTCGCCCACCAGGCGGATCTTCTTCGCCTCGCCCTCGGCCATGATGCGGACCTTCTCCGCCTCGGCGGCGGCCAGGATCTGGATCTGCGAGGCCTGCTGCTGGCTGCGGGCGTACTCGGCCTTACCCGCGTTGGACTGCACGGTGATGGCGATCTCCGACTCGGTCAGCGCCTGCTGCTGGCGCGCCCGGCTCTCGGCCTCGCGCAGCTCGCGCTCCTTGACCGCGGCGCGCTCCTGCCGGTTGTAGGTCTCCACCTGCTCCTCGGCGATCTGCCGCGAGCGGAGCTGCACCAGGATCTGCTCGATCTGCCCCCCGCCCTCACCCGAGGTGGGCGTGCCGATCAGCACCTCCTGGAGCTCCAGGTTGTAGTTGGCGAACCTCTCCTTCATCTGCACGCCCGAGACGTCCTGGATCTCGGCGCGGTCCTGGAGGAGCTGGATCAGGGTGCGCGTCTGGCCGACGTTCTTGAAGTAGGCGCTCACCATGGGATCGAGCGTCTGCTCGACCAGCTTCTTGACGTCGCCGAAGCGCTGGATGACCAGCGGCGCCTTGCGGTAGTCGATGTGCACCACCACCGACAGCGGCAGGCTGGGCTCGAAGGCGTCCTTGGTGATCAGATTCACCTCGGAGAGGTTCTCGTCGAGCTTGTGGGCCCCGGTCTCGGTGCGGCTCCACTTCAGGATGAAGTTGGTGGTCGGCACGATGATCACCTTGCCGGCGTAGGTGTTGAACGCGTATTTGCCGGGCAGCAGCGGCTCGCTCCAGACGCCGCGCTCCCCCATCGTCACCAACTCGCCGTGCTTGTACTCCTTGCCGGAGAGGTCGCGGCCGGCGTCGCCCGTATAGGAGACGACCACGCCCACGGTGCCCACCTCGACGACCGTCTTGGGCACCAGCTCCTCGGTGGCGAACAGGCGGTTGATGTAGTAGGTGCCCTCGACGAGCACCTGGAGCTGGCGGCCGCGCTGGCCGCCGGCGAGCAGGAACTTGTCCGCGTCCTGGAAGCTGTTGTGGTACGTCTGGGCTTGCGCCGGGTCGTTGCCGACCAGCGGCGCGATGATCTCCCCCGCCGGCACCGCCGGACCGTCGTGCACGGTGATGATGGCGATGCGGTCCTCGGCGCCGCGCAGGACCACCGGCCGGAAGCCGTCGCGCTCGCCGATGAGCTGCCCCATCTTGGCGAACACCGCCTCCTCGCTGCGGTCGAGCGGCAGGTAGTAGAGGTGATCGCGGGTGAGCACCACGAACAGCGCCAGGTTGAAGGCATAGGTGCCCTCGCGCAGGATCATGCGCTGGGGGCCCTTCTGGCCGCCGCCGCGCAGGAACGCCGCGGCGTCCTGGAAGTCATGGGCGCGCAGGTTGGAGGCGAGCGTCTGGGTGGGCGGCAGCGGCTGGCCGTCGCGGGCGAAGACGTAGCCGATCTCCCCCTGCGGGATGGTCACCAGCGGCATCTTGTGAACGCGGAACTGGAACGGCGTGAAGAAGTGCCAGCCGCCGCGCAGCACGTTGGGCTGGAAGCCGGCCTCCCCTTCGAGCGCGATCAGGCCGGAGCGGACCGACCCCTTGCCGCTGACCAGCTTCTCCATTACCCCGATCCGGTTGTTGGGGATGTAGACCAGCGAGCGGTTGATCACGATGAGCAGAAGGATGCCGGCGGCGAGCGCGACGACATAGACGAGGGACATGGTGTTCTCCAGTGTCTTTCTTTGGATGTTGTTTTGGATCGGCGGTCTGGATTCGGCCCGGCTGGCCCCCA
>JAICSG010000666.1 GCA_025937035.1 Thermoanaerobaculia bacterium
CCCAGCAGGTTGAGCGCCGTGCGCTCGGCCGAGAGGATCGAGCGGGCCGGGCCCCGGACCGTGGCCAGCACCGTCCCCGCCTCCACGTCCTCGCCGTCCGCGACGGAGGGCTCGATCTCGATCGTGGGGTCCAGCAGCCGGAAGGCGGAGAGGGAGACCAGGAGCCCCGCCACCCGGCCGGCGGCGCGGGCCACCACCTGGGCCTCGGCGGTCTGATGCGCCGGCACGATGGCGTCGCTCGTGAGGTCCCCGGCGCGGCCGAGGTCCTCCTCCAGGGCCCGCCGGACCAGGGGCTCGTAGAGGAGGGGGTAGAGCTGCGGGAGATGGACGGCCGGCGAGTCTTGACTCGAGACCGGGCTCAAGACCGGCCCCCCGCGGTCGCCAGGACCGACGCCATGACCTCCGAAGGCTCGAAGCGGGCCGAGCCATCGGGAGCCGCGGTGAGGAACAGCCGCCGTTGCCAGGCGGAGCTCGGCACGGGATAGTCCGAGCGGTAGTGGCCGCCCCGGCTCTCCCGGCGCTCCAGGGCCGCGGCGGCCAGCAGCCGGGCGATCCCCAGGAGGTTCCGCGCCTCTCCGGAGGCCTGGGGGTGGGCCGCGGCGAGCCGCTTCAGCTCGGCCACGGCAAAGGCGAGGCCCGCCTCGTCGCGCACCAGGCCAACCTTCTCCCACATCAACCGCCGCACCGCTATGGTCAGCTCGGCGTCCCCCGGCGCGATGAGGCCGAGGGAGGCTCCGGCCATGCGGACGCGCGGGGTGCGGCCCGAGGGGAGACCGGCCCGCAGGTCGTCCGCCACGCGGGCGCCGAAGACCAGGGCCTCCAGCAGCGAGTTGCTCGCCAGGCGGTTGGCGCCGTGGGCGCCGGTGGCGGTGACCTCGCCGCAGGCCCAGAGCCCGGGGAGCGAGGTGCGGCCGTTCTCGTCCACCGCGATGCCGCCCATGTGGTAGTGGGCGGCCGGGGCGACGGGGATCGGCTGCGTCCGCGGATCGAGCCCGTGCTCCTGGCAGAGGTGGAACACGGTCGGGAACTGCTCGGGGAATTCCTCCCCCACCGCCCGGGTAGCGTCGAGGAAGACGCGACGGCCGGCCATGAGCTGCCGCCAGATCGCCCGCGCCACCACGTCGCGGGGGGCGAGCTCGGCGTCCGGGTGCTCCGTGAGCATGAAGCGGTCGCCAGTGTCGTCGATCAGCACCGCCCCCTCACCGCGTAAGGCCTCGGTGAGCAGGGGCATGGGGTCGGCGCCGGCCGCGAGGGCCGTGGGGTGGAACTGCACGAATTCCAGATCCACCAGCCGGGCCCCGGCGCGGGCCGCCATGGCGAGGCCGTCGCCGGTGGCCTCCTTGGGGTTGGTCGTGTGGAGATAGAGCCGCCCGAGGCCGCCGGTGGCCAGCACCACGGCGGGGGCGAGGTGGAGCACCCGGCGGCCGTCCGCGTGAACGGCGAGCAGGCCCACCATCTGGCCGTCCTCCACCGCCAGGTCGATCGCGAAGGCCTCGTCCACCACCCGGATCTCGGGGGCGCGGCGCACGGCCTCCACCAGGGTGCGCACGACCTCGGCGCCGGTGGCGTCCCGGGCGTGGAGGATGCGATGGCGGCTGTGGGCGGCCTCGCGATGGAGGGAGAGCCCGCCGGTGTCGTCCAGATCGAAATGGGCGCCCAGGGCGAGCAGGGCCTTCACCCGCTCCGGACCCTCGGCGGTCAGGATGTCCACCACGTGCGGATCGTTCAGCCCGGCGCCGGCCGCCATGGTGTCCGCGGCGTGCAGGGCCGGGGCGTCGTCGCGGCCCACGGCGGCGGCGATCCCCCCTTGCGCCCAGGGGCTCGATCCACCGGTGCCCAGGCGGGCCTTGGTCAGCACCGTGCAGCGCAAGGGGGCGGCTCCGAGCGCGGCCGTCAGGCCCGCCGCGCCACTCCCCACCACCAGGACCTCGGAGCGCGAGACGCCATCGACTCCCGGACCTTGACCGCTGCGGATTCCGATCATTTGCCCTCCCTCCTGCCAACCGCCAGCATCCGCTCGACCGCCAGCCGGGCGCGCTGCCCGATCTCGGGATCGACCTCGACCTGGGTCTCCATCGTCTGCAAGGAACGCAGGATCTTGGGCAGGGTGATCCGCTTCATGTGCGGGCAGAGGTTGCAGGGGCGGATGAACTCGACGTCCGGATATTCGACGGCGACGTTGTCGCTCATCGAGCACTCGGTGACCATCACCACCCGCCGCGGCCGGGCCTCGCCCACGTGGCGGATCATCGCCGCGGTGGAGCCCACGAAGTCGGCCTCCGCCAGCACGTCCGGCGGGCACTCGGGATGGGCCAGGATCTCGACGCCGTCCCCCTGTGCCGTCCGATAGGTACGCAGCTCCTTGCCCGTGAAGCGCTCGTGCACCTCGCAGTGCCCCTTCCAGAGGATGATCTGGACGTCGGTCTGCGAGGCCACGTACTTGCCCAGGAACTCGTCGGGCAGGAAGATCACCCGGTCGACGCGCAGCGACTCGACCACCGCCACCGCGTTGGCCGAGGTGCAGCAGATGTCCGACTCGGCCTTCACCGCCGCCGAGGTGTTGACGTAGGTCACCACCGGCACGCCGGGATAGCGCTGCCGGAGCAGGCGGATGTCGTCCGCGGTAATCGAGGCCGCCAGCGAGCAGCCGGCCTGGGGGTCCGGGATCAGCACCGTCTTCTCGGGCGAGAGGATCTTCGCCGTCTCGGCCATGAAGTGGACGCCGGCCAGCACGATGACCTCCGCGTCGGTCTTCGCCCCCTGCTGCGCCATGAACAGCGAGTCGCCCACGAAGTCGGCCACCCCGTGGAAGATCTCCGGGGTCTGGTAGTTGTGGGCGAGGACGACGGCGTTCCGCTGCCGCTTGAGCTCGTTGATGGCGGCGATGTAGGGAGCGTGGACCGGCCACTCCAGGTCCGGGATCACCGGGCGCACCTTCTCGTGGATGGCGGCGGTCATCCGCGCCACCTCCGGGGTGTAGTCGAGCGCAGCGTACGGCCGAGGAGTCTCCAGGTTCATCGATGTTCTCCCTATGCTCACTTTGAGCATATCGAGCCTATAAGAAAGGGCCGGGCGCTGCCGGCCGAGGCTTATACTAGAACTGAGTATAACGAATTGTCAAGACCGTGGCGGAAGTGACGGCCCGGCGTCGCCGGGGGCGTCTTCAGCCGCTCGTTGGTTACAACAAAACGAGCGGCGAAAATCTGCCCGGTCCCGCCAGGCTACTCCCCCGGTCCGGAGAGGTGGGCGACGAAGATCCCGGCCCC
>JAICSG010000184.1 GCA_025937035.1 Thermoanaerobaculia bacterium
GACCGCCAGGCGGTGACGCCGTCGCTGGACCGCCTGGCCGGCGAGGGGATGCGGTTCGCCAACGCCTCGTCGGCGGTGCCGCTCACGCTCCCCTCTCATACGAGCCTGCTCACGGGTTTGTTGCCCCCCCACCACGGCCTGCGCAACAACGGGGCCGGAGCGCTCCGGCCGGGCACCACGACTCTCGCCACCCTGCTGGCCGGAGCGGGCTACCGCACCGGCGCCTTCATCGGCGCCTTCGTGCTCGACCACCGGTTCGGCCTCAACCAGGGGTTCGAGGTCTACGACGACGAGATCGAGCGCGATCCCAACGCCGATTTCGCCCTGGAGGCGGAGCGGCCGGGCCGCGAGGTGGTGGACCGCGCGCTGGCCTGGCTGGAGAAGGACGACGGCCGCCCGTTCTTCCTCTGGGTCCACCTCTACGACGCCCACGCCCCCTATACGCCGCCACCCGCTTGGGGCTCGCGCCACCCTGGCCGGCCGTACGACGGCGAGATCTCGGAGGTGGACGAGCAGGTGGGCCGCATCCTGGAGGCGCTGAAGCGCCGGGGGCTCGACGGCACGACGGCGGTGGCGGTGGCGGCCGATCACGGCGAGGGGCTGGGAGAGCACGGCGAGCTGACCCACGGCCTGCTCCTCTACGAGCCGACCCTGCACGTGCCCGTGCTGCTGCGCGCCCCCTGGGCCCTGAAGCCGCGGGTGGTGGGGACTCCGTTGAGCCTGGTCGACCTCGCCCCGACCCTCGCCGGGCTGCTGGGCCATCCGTTCCCCGGCAGCCTCGACGGCCGCGATCTCTCGAAATCGCTGCTGGCGGGCGGCGAGCCGGCGCAGGAGGAGGTCTACGCCGAGACCCGCTACCCCGCGACCTTCGGCTGGAGCCCGCTCTCCGCCCTTCGGCGGCGCGATCTCAAGTACATCTCGGCACCCAAACCTGAGCTCTACGACCTGCGCCGGGACCCGCGCGAGAGCGCCAATCTGCTGACCGAGCCCCGCGGGACCACGGGAGATTCCGCGCGCGGCTTCTCCCAGCGGCTGGCCGCCATCGAGGCGAGCGCCGTGCAGGGGCCGGCACGGGAGGCCGACGCCGAGACGAAGGCCAAGCTGGCCAGCCTGGGCTACATCGCGGCGGCCCCGGCCCCGCCTCGGGGCAATCTCCCCCCGGGGAGCGCCCCCGATCCCAAGGCCATGGTCGACCTCTTCCAGCGCTTCGAGTCGGCCAACGCCAGGCTCAACGGCGGCGCCGCCGGAGAGGCGATCGCCGAGCTCGCCGCGCTGGTGCGGGCCGATCCGGCCAACCCCGTCTTCCGGGGGAAGCTGGCGGCGGCGTGGCGCGAGCGGGGGGAGACCGGTAAGGCGCTGCCGCTCTACCGGCAGGCCGCGGCGGCGGCGCCGCGCGATCCGGAGGCCTGGTACAACCTGGCCTCGGCGCTCCAGGAGGCGGGCCGGCTGGACGAGGCGAGGCAGGCGATCGAGCAGGCCCTGAAGCTCGACGCCCGGCGGCCGGAGGCCCACAACACGATGGGGATCATCGACCTGGGGGCGGGGCGGACCGAGGAGGCCCGGAAAGAATTCGCCGCCGCCGCCGAGATCGATCCGCGCAACGCCGCCGCGCTCAACAACCTCGGCAACGCCCTGCGGGCCGAGGGGAAGCTCGACGAGGCGGAGGACGCCTACCGGCGGTCCGCGGCGGTGGCGCCGCGCTACGCCGAGCCGCTCAACGGCCTGGGCGCCCTGGAGGTGGAGCGCGATCGGCCGCGACAGGCACTTCCTTTTTTCGAGCGCGCCCTGGCCCTCGCTCCGGGATACCATGAGGTCCGGCTCAACCAGGCCATCGCGCACGATCTGGCGGGCGACACCGGCGACGCCCTGAGCGCATACCAGGATTTCCTCAACCGCGCGGCTGGGGATCCCAAGCTCGCCGAACAGCGCCGCGCCGCGCAGCAGCTCCTCGCCCGGCTGGAAAGCCGGATCGCGGGCGGCGCGCCGGCCGAGAGGAGGTGATCGTCCGCTCCCCAACCGAGCGGCTCCGAGTTGTTGTCCGGTTTTGTTCGACAGGTGAATTCGATTGTGTTGCCATACGATCCAAAGGAGACGAATCATGAACCGTAGGACGACTTCGGCGATGCGCCTCGCGGTCGCCGCCCTGCTGATGCTGGCGTGGGGCCTCGCCCTGCTGCCGGCCGCGCAGGCGCAGACCGCGGGCGGCAACCTCATCGGGCGGATCCAGGAGAAGAACGGCGGGCCCCTGCCGGGCGCCACCATCACCGCCACCGAGAAGGGGACCGGCCTCACCCGCAACACCGTCAGCGAGAGCGACGGCACCTACCGCCTCCCCTCGCTGCCGGCCGGCACGTACACCGTCACGGTGGAGCTCAACGGCTACGCCACGGTGACCGTGGAAAACGTTACGATCAACGTCGCCACCCAGCGCGAGGTCAACGTCGACCTCAGCCAGGCGACGGTCTCCGAGACGATCAACGTCGTGGCCGAGGCGCCGCTGGTGCAGACCACGCCCGCCGTCGGCGCCGTGATCGATCAGAAGCAGCTCGAGAACCTGCCGCTCAACGGCCGGCAGTTCGCCAACCTGGCGATCCTCGCACCGGGCACCAACCTCACCTACAACTCCGATCCGACCAAGCCGGGGCAGCTCACGGTGGCGCTCAACGGCGGTATCGGCCGCAACGTCAACTACATCATCGACGGCGGCGACAACACGGACGACACGATCGGCGGCCAGCTCCAGAACTTCAACCTGGAGAGCGTGCAGGAGTTCAACATCCAGACGCAGCAGTACAAGGCCGAGTACGGCCGCTCGACCGGCGGCGTGCTGACCGTGGTGACCAAGACGGGCACCAACCAGCTCGCCGGGGCCGCCTGGGGCTTCTTCCGCAAGGACAGCCTGAACTCCAAGACCGAGGCGGAGAAGCAGGCCGGCATCGACAAGCAGCCCTACGATCGCAAGCAGTATGGCGCCTCCCTGGGCGGCCCGATCGTCAAGGACAAGGTCCACTTCTTCGCCACCTACGAGAAGACCGAC
Source organism: Thermoanaerobaculia bacterium (assembly GCA_025937035.1). Taxonomy (GTDB): domain Bacteria; phylum Acidobacteriota; class Thermoanaerobaculia; order Multivoradales; family UBA5704; genus DATARR01. Next base: position 3,038 of record JAICSG010000184.1, read on the forward strand.
CGCAAGACCTCCTATATCGTCAACACCGATCCCGGCAACGGCCACCCGATCTTCCCCCAGTTCCAGAACCAGCCGGTCCAGACCCCCTTCAAGGATGAGCTGGTGACCGCCAAGATCACCGACAACCTCTCGCCGAAGCAATACCTGCAGGTCCGCTACGGCTATCAGAAGAACACGGACAAGTACGGCGCGAGCCCCCTCTCGACGCCGGATTCGCTGGGCACGGTGACCAACAAGTACAGCTCGATCCTCGCCAGCCACAGCCTGCAGATCGGCTCGGACACCCTCAACGAATTGGTCTTCCAGTACACCAAGTTCAACAACATCATCACGGCCGACTCGACCGCGCCGTACCTGTACTTCCCGTCGGGCGCGCACTCGGGGCAGAACGTCAACACCCCGCAGAGCACGAACCAGACGAAGTACCAGTACAAGGACGATTTCAGCTTCACCCGCACGATCGCCGGGCGCGCCAACAACTTCAAGGCCGGCGTCAACTACATCCACGAGCCGACCCTGGGGGGTGACTTCACGACCGGCCTCAGCGGGCAGTTCTCCTTCGCCGCGGACGATCCGAATTCGCCGATCACCAACATCACCTATTTCGGCGGGTTCGCCGGCGAGAGCACCCCGATCAACCAGTACAGCGGCTATTTCCAGGACGACATCCTGGCGAGCGACCGGCTGACCATCAACGTCGGCCTGCGCTACGACTACTGGACCGGATTCGATCTCGATCAGCGGTCGAACCCGATCTGGCAGACGCTCGCCAGCCAGACCCGGTACAACGAGTCCTATCTGCGCGATTTCCAGGGGGGCAGGGGCGGCGTCCTCAAGAACGACAAGAACAACTGGGCGCCCCGCGTCGGCTTCACCTGGGACACGACGGGGAACGGCAAGCGGCTGCTGCGCGGCGGCTGGGGCCGGTATTACGACTTCCCCTACACCAACGCCACCATCCTCTTCCCGGCCTCGGCGGTGCAGTCCAACTACGGCGTGGTCTACAGCTACACCGATCCCAACGGCATCCGCAACCCGAACGGCACCTTCTTCCACCCCGGCGACCCGCTGCCGCCCAACCAGCTCCCCGGCCTCGCCGCGGCGCCGCCGAACGAGGTGGCCTCACCGACGCTCGCGACCCCCTACTCCCAGCAGGCCTCGCTCGGCTACTCCTGGCAGGTCAACGACTGGCTGGGGCTCAACTTCGAGGCGGTCACCATCGACTACCGCGACCTTCCGTTCCGCTTCCGGGCCAACCCCATCGACCCGGCGACGGGCGCGCGGCGCTTCCCGCAGTTCGCCAACTTCCGGCTCTGGTACGGCAACGGCAAGGCCGACTACGATGGCGCCAACTTCAGCTTCCGGGCCCGGGTGAACGACAAGCTGGAGATGCTCGGCTTCTACACCTACTCCAAGGCGACGGGCAACGTCCTGGCGGGAGCCGACGAGTTCCGCCTCACCGACGTCGCCTATGAGCCGGCCTGGCGCGCCGCCCGCGACGTCTCCGCCAATACGCTCGACCCGCTGTGCGGCGCCTGCGTCGGCCCCCTGAACACCGACGCCCGCCACCGCGTCACCCTGAGCGCCGTCTATCAGGGGCCCTGGGGCGTCAACATCAACGGCATCTTCCGCTATCACTCGGCGACGCCGTACACGGTCTTCAACACCGCCGATCCGAACGGCGACGGCAACCATTTCGACCTGCTGCCGGGCGACACCGTCAACTCCCGGCGGGGGAGCTCGTTCTCGCAGCTCGACCTGCGGCTGTCGAAGGTCTTCAACATCGGCCCCGTCGGCCTCGAGCTGATCGCCGAGGTGTTCAACCTCTTCAACGAAAAGAACCCCTCCGGCTACACCTTCACTCCGGACGCGAACGGCAACCCGACGGACTTCAAGCCCACCCTCTTCGCCGGCAGCAACAACCTGCAACCCGAGCAGCGGCTGGCGCAGCTCGGCGTGCGGATCCGCTTCTAGGCTCTGCCGATTCGCCGGTCATCTCCCTGGGGGCGCTCCGGCGCCCCCTTTCCTTTGGCGGGCGGCCACTCGCGCGGGCTCGCCGCCTCTCTCTTCTCCACCACCACCGGCACCGCGTGCTCGCTGGGCTTGATCTGCGAGCCGTAGCGGGTGGCGTAGACCTGCGTGAACTCGGCCCCCAGGAAGAGGATCTGCGACGAGTAGTAGATCCAGAGCAGCACGATCACCAGCGAGCCGGCCGCGCCGTAGGTCGAGGCCACGCTGCTCTTGCCGAGATAGAGGCCGATCAGGAATTTGCCCAGCGTGAACAGGAGCGCCGTGGCCACGGCGCCGACCCACACGTCCCGCCAGCCGATCTCGACGTCCGGCAGAAACTTGAACATCATCGCGAAGAGCAGGGTTATGAAGGCGAAGGAGACCACGAAGGTCACCACCTGCATCAACGTCTCCGAGCCCGGCATCAGCCCGGTCGCCCACTTGCCGAGCGCCGACACGGCGGTCGAGATGACCAGCGAGACGAGGAGCAGGAAGCCGATCCCCAGCACCATGCCGAAGGAGATGAGGCGGGTCTTGACGAAGCTCCAGATCCCCAGCCCCGGCTTCGCCTCGACGTTCCAGATCTTGTTGAGGGCGTTCTGGAGCTGCACGAAGACGCCGGTGGCGCCGAACAGGATCGTGACCAACGCGAGGACCGTGGCGATCACGCCCTTGCCGTGCTGGCCGGCGTTGGCGAGCATCGTCTGCACCGCCTGTGCCCCCTGCGGGCCCATCAGGCCCTGCACCTGGCCGATGAGCTGGCTCTGGATCTGTCCGCGGTCCCAGAGCAGACCCGCCACCGCGAGCGCCACCAGCAGCAGCGGGGCGAGCGAGAAGATCGCGTAGTAGGCGAGCGCCGCTCCGAGATCGAGGGCGCCGTCCTTCTGCCATTCCTTGAAGCTGTCTTTGATCAGTTCGAAACCGGGCTTGACGCTCATGGGTGAAAACCTCCTGGGTGATTTCGTCAAGATAGGGGCCAGAAATACTTTTCAAACCGGAACGCCCACTTTCCGGGCGCGAGGCTGCTGAGGAAGGGCGACTCCATCCGCGGATAGGCCCCGGCCTCGACCGGCCGGCCGGCGATCGTGGCCCGGCGGCCCGGGATGAAATCGGAGCCTTTGCCCTCGCCGTCCGTGAAGTGGATGGCGCCGTCCTCGCCCACCGTGAGGCGCGCCGCGGCGGCCTTCTTCTTCCAGGCCGCGAAGTCGCCGTCCTCCTCCCGGCGTCCCGCCACCAGGGCCACGCTCGCCGGCTGGCGGCGCGGCACCGCCACCCACGAGCCGGCGAGGTCGCGGCGCCGCTTGGGGTCGGTGCCGTAATAATCGGGAAACCTTTCGATCGCCGGCGCCAGCTCCCACCCTCCCGTGGTGACCAGAGCCACGTAAGCGTCGCCGCAGCGGGCCACCACGGCGTCCCCCACCACCTCGGGGTTGGACCACGGGGAGGAGAGGAAAGCGTGCCCGAGGCCGGCGGCCGGGGTATCGAGCCGGGCCAGGATGACGTTGCGGCTCGCCACCGCCTTGTCGAGCGTGTTGAGGCCGGCATCGTCGCTGTCCGGCGTCCGGGTGCGGCTCCAGAGGTAGAGCGGCGCGAACGCCGGGCTCTCGGCGTAGAGCGTCGCCACGATCTCCTGGCCGCCCGAGACCCGCAGGGCGAGATCGTCCACCGACTGCGACGCGCCGAGGATGTAGTCGGGCGTGGCATAGGCGTAGAGCGAGGCGCTGTAGGGGCGGCGTTTGGAGTGGAGGATCTTCCGCTGCGCCCGGATCTCGTACGGACCCTGCTGCCGCCGGCCGGTCAGCAGGCGGACGACCCCCTCGGGGATCTGGTAGCGGCTGACCGGCAGCTCCGCGCGGTCCGCGAAGTTGATCTCGGTGGGATCGCCGACGCCGGCCGCCAGCCAGGCCCAGGACTGCCACGGGCTGCTCTGCCGGCTGAGCGACCAGACCCCCGAGGTGCGCACCTTGGGCCCCGCCGGATAGCCGCCCACCTGCTCCTGGGCCCAGGTGGCGAACAGCACGTCGAGCTGCCGGCGGGCGAGCTCGCGCACCGCGGGCTGCGGCGCGAAATCGGCGAGTTGCAGCAGGCCGGTGATCGAGAGCGCGATGTATCCGGGGCTCTCCGCCTCGTACCAGCCGTCGCGGTCGTGCGCCTGGAGGAAGGCCTCGGCGTAGGCCCCCCACCCCTTCGCGGTGGGCGAATCCGGGGTTCCGGCCACGACCTGGGACACCAGGCTGCGGGCCATGCTGATCATCCGCTGATTCTCGGTGTCGGCGAACGACCACGGGTCGCGGACCTGCTCCTCGCCGGGC
>JAICSG010000738.1 GCA_025937035.1 Thermoanaerobaculia bacterium
CGCTGGCGGCCCGTCTCGTAGGCCGACAGCATGCCCTTGGTGATGCCGGCGGTGTCCGCCACCTGGTACTGCTTCTTGCCTTGCCGGTCCCGCAGCCAGCGGAGGGCCTGGCCGAGGCCGTTCAAAATGGGTGTGCTCACGGTGGTTATCTCCTGGGACCCTTCTCGGGTTCCCGCTTGGAACGGAAGGTCGGACGGCCGGGCCGCGCGGAGCTCTTCCAAGTTAAATTGCCCTCTCTGGCTGGGACCTCTTCGCGGTCGTTTTCACCATGAGCGTAGATTAGGCGTAATCGTGGCGTAAGTCAAGAGGATGGGAAGGCGTAAATTACGCCTCTCGCTCCCCACCTTCCGCCTGCTACCATCTGCCGCCATGGTCGATCTCTCCGCCGTCGAAGCCGCAGCACGCCGTCTGAATCCTCACCTCCGGCACACTCCATTGCTGGACGCCTGCCCCCTGCCCGGGGGCGAGCCCGGCAGCCGTCTTTTCCTGAAGCTGGAAAATCTTCAGGTGACTGGCTCTTTTAAGTCCCGGGGAGCGGCCAACAAGGTTCTTACCCTCCCTACAGAAAGAGTGTCGCGAGGGCTCGTAACCGCGTCGGGTGGAAACCACGGTCTCGGCGTGGCCTTCGCCGGCCGCCTCGTGGGAGCCCCCGTGACGATCTACCTTCCCGCGAACGTGCCCGCCGCCAAGGCGGCCAAGCTGGAGCGCTGGGGGGCCCGGGTGGTCTGGGAGGGGGAGCTCTGGGACGACGCCAACCGGGCCGCCCAGGAGGCCGCCCGCCGCGAGGGGATGACCTACGTCCACGCCTTCGCCGACGAAGAGGTCATCGCCGGCCAGGGGACGCTCGCCCTGGAGGCCCTCGGCGACGAGCCCGGGCTCGACCTCTTCCTGGTGGCGATCGGCGGCGGCGGGCTGATCTCCGGGGTCGCCACCGCGGCCAAGGGGCGGAAGCCCGCGGCGCGGGTGGTCGGCATCGAGGCGGCCGGCGCCCCCAAGATCTACAGAAGCCTGCGGGAGGGGAAGCTGGTCGAGCTCGACGCCGTCACCACGGTCGCCAACACCCTGTCCTCCCGCACCAGCCACGAGATGAACCTCGCGATCATCCGCGAACAGGTGGACGAGGTCGTCCTGGTGACCGACGAGGAGATGCGCGAGGCCGCCCGCTGGCTCTGGTTCGAGACCGGCGTCGCCGCCGAGCTCTCCGGCGCCGCCGCCCTGGCAGCCCTCCTCGCCGGGAAGATCCCCCTGGAGGGGGTCCGCGCCGCCTGCGCCGTGGTGTGCGGAGCGGGGACGGACGGGCTCGGCTGAGAGGAAAAAAGAATTCCGGCTTTCCCTGTCCCGCTTTTTCACGCAGCCGCCACGTTTAAGACAACGACGTTCGCCATCACAGAATCAAAGATCCGGCCGCCTCGGGTCTGCTGTTGTTTCACTTTGCCGTTCGTATTTTTGCGAGGGAGGGATTTTCTATGATTTCTTCTGATGTTCGTCCGTCTTCCTTGGAGGGACAGGGTAGCCCGGCGGTTCCCGGGCCGCCGGGCTACCCGATCGTGGGCGCTTTGCCCAAGGTCATGAAGGACCCGCTGCCGTTCCTGACCCAGGTGACGCGGGAGTACGGCGACGTGGTCTGCCTGGGGGGCTTCGGCTCCCAGAAGTTCTACCTGGTCACCCATCCGGACGACATCGAGCGGGTCTGGAAGACCCACCACCGCAACTACGTCCGGGGCTCCAATTTCCAGCTCCTGAAGCCGCTCGGCGGCGACGGCCTGTTCCTGAGCGAGGGGGACGAGTGGCGCCGCCAGCGCAAGCTCCTGCAGCCGGCCTTCCACGTCACCCGTCTGATGGGCATGGTGGAGACGATCAACGCCTCGATCGCGGCCATGCTGGAGCGGTGGGGGCGCGAGATCGTCCCGGGCCAGCCGTTCAACCTCGAGCGGGAGATGATGAGCCTGTTGATCGAGGTCTCGGTGAAGACCCTCTTCGGCACCGACGTGGCCGGCGACACGGCGACCGTCCACGAGACGATCACCACCGCCTTCTCGATCCTCCACCGGCGGGTGCTCTCGGCCGTGCCCTTCCCCTGGTGGGTGCCGTTCCCGCGCCACGTCCGCTTCCTGCGCGCGGTCGCCGAGCTCGACAAGGTGGTCTACCGGCTGATCGAGCAGCGCCGGCGGAGCGGGGTCGAGGGGAGCGACGTGCTCTCGACCCTGCTCTCGGTGCGGGACGAGGACGGCCAGCCGATGCCCGACCGCCAGATCCGCGACCAGGTGGTCACCATGCTGGTCGCCGGCCACGAGTCGACCGGGGCGACCCTCTCGTGGGCCCTCTACCTGCTCTCCCGCTACCCCGAGGTGATGCGGCGGGTGCAGGACGAGCTGGCGGTGGTGCTGGGCGGCCGGACTCCGGGCTTCCAGGACCTGCCGCGCCTGCCATACCTCTCGATGGTCTTCAAGGAGACCCTGCGGCTCTATCCGCCGTTCTGGATGATCACCCGCACGCCGGTGGCGGACGACGTGCTCTCGGGTCACCGGGTCCCCGCCGGCTCGATCCTGATGTTCTCCTCCTACGTCACCCAGCGGCGGCCCGACTTCTGGCCCAATCCGGAGGCCTTCGATCCCGACCGCTTCCTCCCCGAGAATTCGGAAGGACGCCCGCAGTTCGCCTGGTACCCCTTCGGCGGCGGCCCGCGGGTCTGCATCGGCGCCCGCATGGCCGAGATGGAGGCGCTGCTGGTCCTCGGCGCGCTTCTCCAGCAATATGAACTCCACGCCGTGCCCGGCAGGAGGGTGGAGCCGGCGGCGATGCTGTCCCTGCGGCCCAAGGGGGGGCTTTGGATGACGTTGCATCGGCGGTGAGGGCCCCGCCCGGGCATGAATGCCCGGGCTACGTGGGAAACGAAAAGCCGGCTGAAGCCGGCTCCGAAGTCAGAGCCGTTCCTCCAGGAGCCGGGTTCACCCGGCTTTTCGGTTGAAACGTAGCCCGGGCATTCATGCCCG
>JAICSG010000406.1 GCA_025937035.1 Thermoanaerobaculia bacterium
CCTCCGGAGCTGTTGAGGTATTCACCGGAACATACCGCGAGCTCCGCTCGACATAACAACATTTGACCAGAATCTGCCGCATGTTCCGGCCGTAGGAGGCACAGCCGGGAGGAATCTACCGCCTGCTCCCGTCGGAGGCAGGACCGCCGGCCCCGGCGCCCCCCTCCCCCTACCCTGCCTTACCGCAACCGCACCACCACTAGCGTCATGTCGTCCGCCTGCTCCTGGTCCCCCGTGAAGTTGGAGAGGTCGCCGAGGACGGCGTCGCGGATCTCGCGGGCGGTGCGGCTGACGGCGGCGCGGTCCACAGCCTTCTGGAGGCGGGCGTCGCCATAGTCCTGGCCGTGGTCGTTGCGAGCCTCGACCAAGCCGTCGGTGTAGAAGACCAGCAGGTCCCCGGGGACGACCGGCCGCTGGACCGGCGCGTAGCGGGCCTCCAGGAAGGTGCCGAGCGGCGGCGCCCCCTCCCCCACCTCCTCGAAACGGCCGGTCTTCCCGTCGCGGACGAGCACCGGCGGATGGCCGGCGCTCACCAGGGTCATCGTCCCGGCCGCGCGGTCGAGCACGGCACAGAGGAGGGTCATGTAGGTCCGCTTGTCCGTGGTCCGCCGGACCATGTGGTTCAGCCGATCGAAGACCTGCTCCGGCGCGGCCAGATTCTCCTCCAGCAGATAGAGGCAGCTCCGCACGCCGGAGAGCAACAGGCCGGTCGCCAGGCCGTGCCCGGCCACGTCGCCGATCACCAGGGCGAGCCTGGAGTCGCTCAGCCTGAAATATTCGTAGTAGTCCCCCCCCACCTCGGTCGCCGGCAGGGAGGCCGCGGCGAGGTCCATCCAGTCCAACTGGGGAGGAGTCTGCGGCAGCATGCTGAGCTGAATCTTGCGGGCGTAGTCGATCTCCTCGCGCATCCGCAGGCGCTCGCGGTGGCGGGCGTTCTCCTTGCGCCAGACAGCCAGGAACCGCTTGCGGTCGAGGTGGGTGACCCCCATGGCGGTCACCAGGCAGATCACGGCCATGATGGAGAGCGCCACGAGGCCGTCCTGGTCGGGCGGCGCTGCCCGCCGCACCCCGATCCAGCCGAGCGGGAAGACCGCCGTCACCCAGAAGGCGGCGAACAGCATGATGTGCTCGGCGGCCCGCAGCCGGAAGGCCAGCAGCAGGAAGACGACGAGGAGGAACGGCATGAACGCGCCGTCGTGAATATGGGAGGTGGCGAATTTGAGGACCAGGAGCTGGCAGAAGAGATAGATGAGCAGGATCTGCCGGAAGTTGCGGACGAAGACCTCGCGGTCGCGCAGGATGAAGAGCGCCACACCCGCCACGGCGTCGAGGATGTAGATCGCCAGGCCCACGCCTTCGTGGAGATCGGTCGAGACGCCGATGCCGGCCAGGGAGAGGAAGAAGACCAGCACCATCAGCCAGCGGAAGACGCGGTAGTTGCGGGCGTCGAAGTGGCGCTGGACAGCCAGCGGCTCGGGGCTGAGCACGAGCTCGTCGAGGGTGGGCGCTCTCATGCCGCGGACCTAGTCGAAAAACCAGCGGATGGCGCCGCCCACGAGCCCCGAGACGAGCTCCCCCAGCACGCCCGAGCGGTGGCGGGAGAAGAGCAGGCGCTCGGATTCGGGCTGATTCCACGGCTGGAGGGACTCTCCCAGGCGCTGCTGGCGGACCTCCATCTTCTCCTGCTCGTGCTGAAGCTTCTCGGCCCGCGCCTCGCCCCCCTCGCGGATCCAGCGCAGCAGGCTGTCCAGCTCGTGGAGGTCGAACCAGAGGCCGTGCCGGGCGCAGACGTCCACGATGACCCCGCTCTTCCTGCCATAGTTGCGGCGGTTCATCAGCGCCCCGCAGGTCACGCAGGGCCGGTAGCGGAGCGGCTGCGCGGCGGGGGCCGGCGCCGCCATATCGGAGGACAAACCGGAGGGCACACCCGAAGGCGCGCCGCCGCCGAAGCCTTCCGGCAGGTGCCCCGAGCGGGCGCGGTCGGCGAGCACCTCGAAGATCTCCTTCTCGATCCAGATGCCGCCGCAGAGGGAGCAGTCGAAGAGCGCCACGTTGGCCCGCCCCAGCCGGCGGCTGGTCAGCGGGCGCTCCCCTTCGCAGGCGGGGCACCGGTAGCCGCTCTCGCCGGCCGCCGCCTGGGCCGCCAGGATGGGGCTCGCGCAGTGATGGCAGAAGCGGGCCTGGCTGCTCACCCGGGCCATGCAGCCGGGGCAGATCGTGTCGAGGTCCCGCTCGTGAAGGGTGAGCTCCGCGCCGCAGAAGCGGCAGGCCGGCTCCTCTCCCTCCCGGGGGGCGCCGCAGGAGGAGCAGCGCACCACCGCCGCGTCGTGCGCCTTCGGCGGCGGCACGGTGACCGTGGCGCCGCAGGAGCATGGAAAGGTGGAGCCCACGTGACGCTCGGTGGCGTCGAATTGGCGGTGGCAGTCGGGGCAGGCGACGAGGAAGCGCATGGGAGGCTGATCTCGCCCCGTATCCTACCGCGCTTCGGCCAGGAAAATCAGGCCATCGCCACCGCCTCGGGCATCTCCTGGGCCGGGGGCGCCGGCGTCTCGAACCGGTCGCTGCCGAGGAGCGCCGTGGCCGTGGCGCGCCAGAGCCAGGCCAGGGTATTGAGAAGGTTGAGCGACACGAAGAGCATCACCAGCCCGGCGATCGCGCAGACCCAGGCGCCGCCGATCGAGTCGACCGAGAAGACGACGCCGTCGATGTCTCCGACGTCGAAGACCCCCATCTCCCAGAGGAGAGGCGCCAGCAGGAGGACGCCCGAGAGCGGGAGCAGGGCCACGAGGGAGACGAAGCTCACGAGGCCGAAGGGGAGCTTGAGAAGCAGGAAGCCCATCCCCTTCCAGGTCACCGGGTTGGAGAAGAAGTCGCCGGCCCGCTGCCAGGCCGTGCGCGCGGCCGGGCTCGGCGGCGGCAATTTCTTGGGGGTCATAGGCGGCACGTCGGCCTTCAGCAGCAGGATGGCGGCCTGGCGCTCGAACGCCGCGAAGGCCCAACTGCCGGCGAACACCAGGGCCAGGATCGGCAGGCCGATCCAGACGAGGGTCAGGCCGAAGCCGGCCGTGAGGCCCACGGCGAGGAAGATGAAGTAGGCCAGCCCCAGAGGGAAGGCGAGCAGCAGGTAGAGCAGGTTCGTATAGGTGCGCAGCCGGAACGGCGCCCCGAGGAAAAGCCGCAAACCGTCGGCGGCGAGAGCGAGCGGGTCCTTCGGATCGGTGGTCATGAGTTGCCTCCTCGGGTGGGACTACGCGGAGGAGGCGGAGCGGGTTTCAGAGCTCGGGACGACCAACAATCTCCTTTTTCTCCTAGAATAGATGTTTCGGAAGGACAGCCGTCAGCCTGTGCATGGGTGGCTCTGGGAGGGTGATGCCTCGGCTCATCGTAGTATGTCAATAAATCTGCAAGGCTCCTGGGAGCCCGATTTCTTCGTCGCCGACTGGCGGGTACGCCCGGCTCTGGGTCATCTGGAGCGCGAGGGCGTCGTGGTCGAGGTCGAGGCGCGCTCCATGCAGGTGCTCATCTGCCTGGCCCGGCACGCCCCCAACGTGGTCTCCAAGCAGCGCCTGATCCGCGAGGTCTGGGGGGAATCCTTCGTCACGGAAGAGGTGCTGAGCCACGCCATCTGGGAGCTGCGGAAGGCGTTCGGCGACGAGGCGCGCAATCCACGCTACATCCAGACGATCGCCAAGAAGGGGTACCGGCTCCTGGCGGAGGTCTCCTACCGAGTCGCTCCGGAGCGGCTCAAGGTCGGCTCCCGGATCGGCAACTACGAGATCCTGGAGCAACTGGGCGGCGGCTCCATGGGCGAGGTCTACAAGGCCCTGGACCAGCGCCTCGACCGTGTCGTGGCGCTCAAGCTCCTGCCCGCCGATCTCGCCCGCGATCCGAGCGCCCGCCGGCGCTTCCTCCACGAGGCCAAGGCCGTGGCCGCGCTCGATCATCCCAACGTGGCGACGCTCTACGAGGTGGCCGAGAGCGAGGGCGGGAGGATGTTCCTCGCCCTGGCCTTCTGCGAGGGGGAGACGCTGCAGCAGAGGCTGGAGCGCGGGCCGCTGCCGCTGCCGGAGGCGGTGTCCATCGCCCGCCAGATCGCCCAGGGGCTCGCCGCGGCGCACTGCCTCCACATCGTCCATCGCGACGTCAAGCCGGCGAACGTGGTGATCCTGCCGGACGGCAAGGTCAAGCTGCTCGACTTCGGGCTCGCCAAGATGACCGGCGCCACCTCTCTCACCCGTCTCGGCTCCTCCCCCGGCACTCCGGCCTACAACTCCCCCGAGCAGACGCGGGGCGATAAGGTCGATCCGCGGAGCGACCTCTGGGCCCTCGGGGTCGTGCTCTACGAGATGGTGACCGGCCGGTTGCCGTTCGGCGGCGAGTACGAGCAGGCGGTGATCTACGCGATCCTGAACGAGCCGCCGCGTCCTCTCGACGCCGGCAAGGCCTTCCCGCCCGAGCTCGCCAAGACGATCGAACGGGCACTGGCGAAGGACCCGGCGAAGCGCTACGCGACCGCCGAGGAGATGGAGGAAGATCTGGCGCGCATCCCTCTAAACGCAGAGAGCAGGGATGTCCAGACCTTGCCTATTCAGATCAGGCGGTCGCGCCGGGTCTTGTGGATTACCGCGGCGGTGATTCTGCTGGTGGTGCTTGGTGGCGGTTTATGGTCTTGGCAGCAGCAGAAGACCCGGGAGAGGGAACAGCAGAAGCATCGCTGGGATTTTTCTCCTGAGGTGGCGCGGCTGGTCGA
>JAICSG010000297.1 GCA_025937035.1 Thermoanaerobaculia bacterium
CATGGAAAAAATGAGCCGGGACCTCCAGAAGAGCCTCAACCCGCGTCTCGAGAAGCTCTCCCGCGAGCTGTCCGAGAAGGCCACCAAAATGGCGCCCTCCGCCGAAATGCAGCGGCTGGCCCAAGAGATGGCCAGGCTCGGCGAGCAGATGCGCCCCTCCGAGGAGGAGATGGCCAAGCTGCACACCCTGATCGACCAGGAGGTGCGGAAGCACGGTCCCGACGGCAAGCTCACCGCCGAGGAGCGCGAGCACATCCGGCGCGAGGCCCGGGAGATGGCCGAAAAGATGAAGCCCACCGCCGAGCAGCGGCGCAAGATGGAAGAGCTCCGCGCCCAGATGGAGGCCGAGAGGGCCAAGATGGGCGAGGACTTCCGCGCCGCCAACCGGGAGCAGATCGAGAAGCTCCAGCGCCAGGTCCGCGAGGAGGTCGAGCGCGAGATGCAGGGGATGCGTAACGAGATGCGCCGCGAGCTCGACGAACGGAAGGCGATCGAGAAGCAGGAGCGGAAGGAGCGCCGCGAGCACCGGCGCGACGCGAAGCCGGACCGGGATCAGGACCGGGACGATGACGGCGGAAAGTCGGCTCCGGGGCTCTGAAAACTACGGACCGTTGATGCCGCCCCTTCGGGGCGGCCCTCACTCCCCAACCCCTCTCTCCCGGCCTCCCCTCCACCTGACGGGAGAGAGGGGCTCCAAACCGCTCTCTCCGATGGTCTTTCTCCCTCTTCTCCCGTCGGGAAGGGGGGGAGGCCGGGAGAAGAGGGCCGGGGTGATGAGGGCCAACCTACCGGGAGCGCCGAATTTCCGGAGCTCCCCTTACTTCTTCCCCCGCACACTCTTCAGCATCCCCACGAACGCATCCCGCTGGGGCCCCAGCGTGGCGTCCGGGCCGGTGGCCTTGAAGAACCAGGGGCCGCCCGGGCCCTCGACCACCGCGCCGTAGAGCCGTCCGTTGGGCACCGGCGAGGTCGGGCCCGTCCCCATCCCGCTGGGCTTCAGGGTCCCCTTCGCGTCGACCCAGGTGACCTTGTAGCCCTTGGTCTCAAAGGTCTCCGGCGTGGGCTTGCCCGCCCCGTCCACCTGTCCCACCCAGCGCTCGATGTTGGCGTCCACCGGCCCGCCTCCGCCCGGCCCGAAGAAGAAGACCGCGAAGTCGCCGTTGCCGCCGGGGCCGGGGATGGCCGCCTGGGCCAGACGCATGCTCGACGAGGGCTTCTGGCTCTGCCACCCCTTGGGGAGGTCGAAGTCGATCCCGCCCGCGGCCCCGGCCGCCTGCTGCGAGTTGACCTGCGGATCGATCAGGCCGGCGTGGGGGGAAAGGGGGGCCACCCCGGAGCCGGAGTCGCCCGCCGGCTGGCCGGAGGGGGCGGTGGGAGCGGTGGCGGTCGTCTCCGCCATGCTGGGCGGGGCCGCGCTGGACGAAGCCTCGGGCGCCGGCGCGGCGGTCTCTTGCTTGCCGCAGGCGCAGAGGGTCAACAGGAGCAGGGTCAAGAGAAGAACATGGCGGGTCATCGGAATCCTCCTCGAATTTGCGCGACAGAGACTATCACCGCCCTGGCGGGGGAGGCCCGCTGCGCACGAACAGGATCTCCGAGTCGGACATGCGGGTCGTGCTGACGACCCGCAGCCGGTCCCGGGTCACGGCGGGGAGCGCCGCCAGCGACTTCTCGTCCAGGATGGCATAGACCGGCGCCGCCCCGGCCGCCTGGTAGCCGGCGGTTTCCCGCCCGATCTCCGTGGCGAGCCGGCGGACCGACTTGATGGAATTCACCGCCGGAAAGACCATGGACTGCGCCACCAGATAGGAGACGAGCCGCATGCGGGGATCCCGGCGCTCGCGCCAGGCCAGCACCAGCCCGTCGATCACCAGGCCGGTCCAGGGGAGCAGGTCCACGGGGAGCGTTGTCAGGTAGAACCACGGAGGCTGGGCGTGGTGCATGCCGTGGACGGCCGCTCCAGGAAGTGCTTCCGCAGGGCGTCGAAGACCGAGTACTCCCCGCTCGCCCCGGCCGCCGCCGCCCAGGTGCCGGTAAGGACCAGGAACAGCGCCGGCCCCGAGAACGGCGCGAAGCGCCGCCAGGCGCGGAGGTCGCGGTCGAAGCCCAGAGTCAGGAGGGCGATCAGGAGCGGGATCAGCAGCCCGACCGGCCCCTTGGCGAGCGTCGCCGCGGCTGCGGCGGCCCAGAACAGCAAGCCGGCCGGGCGTCCGCGGGCCTGACCGGAGCGGAAGGCCTCGAAGGCCGAGAGCGAGACGAGGATCAGGAAACAGAGCAGGGCGTCGATCTGGGCCGACCGCGCCTGGCGCCAGAAGAGGACCATGGGGGCGAGGAAGATCCCGGCCACCGGAGGCGCCCTCTCCCCCCACCACCGGCGCGCCAGGCGCATCGTGAGGGCGAGGGTGCCGAGCGCCGCGAGGAGAGAGGGGAGCCGGGCCGTCCAGGCGGAGACGCCGCCCCAGGGGAGGGAGACGAGGGCGATCAGCCAGAAGAACAGCGGCGGCTTGTCCGTGGTCACCTCGCCGAGGACGTGGGGGACCATCCAGTGGCCGTCCGCGATCATCTCACGGGCCCCCTCGCCGAAGTACGGCTCATCAGGGGCCCAGAGGTCATACCCCCCAAGATTCCAGGCGAGGACGATCGCCGCCAGCACCAGGACTAGGAGGGCTCCAGGGGCGGTCGTCCGCGGTCTCATGAGGGTGTCGCTCATGGCGATGCGGGAGCTTAGCATCGACCTGCCGTCCGGATGGGCTAGAATCCCCCCGGAAGCGCTCGGGGGCTGGTGCCTTCTGCGGTCTTCAAAACCGTTGTCCGGCGCCGGTTGCGGCGTCGGGGGTGGGTTCGATTCCCATGCGCTTCCGCCATTCGTGCTCAAGGTTTACGACGGCTTCTCGACGCCAGTTTCGCTTCAGGTCCAGACTTCCTTCTTCCCTGAATCCGCGCCCCAGTGACACAGGGAGACCGCAGGAGGGCACCAGCCCCCCGAGCGTTTCCGGGAGAGCTCTGCTTCTCTCGTTTTCAGGCATAGCGATCTATCCACAGCTTGCCGGGGTTGTATCCGATCGGATTGCGCTTTGAGCGCACGCTCTTCAGCATCGCGAAGAACGTCTCCGGCTTTGGGTGGGACCCCGGAGCCGGTTCCATTTGATCGATCCAGTGCTGGACATTAGCCGCCGCCAGGCCGCGGATCTGGAATTATTTATCCCCTGAGCTCCGCGTGTTGACGTGGATGATAAACTGAAGTAAGATGAAAAATGGAGTTAAGCTCCGTAAGGTGCTTGCCCAAGGCGGTCTTGTCCTCGGCACTGGTCCTGATCAGATTGACGGTAAAGGCCAGCGGACGGAGGGCGGAGAATAGGATCTAGAGAGGTTCGGCGTCAGCCGCAGTCTAACCATAATTGCCGATTTTGAGCGGCGCAACCGGAGAAAAAACTTTGAGCGAAACGCAAGACCCCAAAAACAGTATGCCGCAAGGTAACCCCGAGTCTGTCGTGACCCACACGGATGCTCCGCCCAAGCTAGACCTTGAAGGCTCAAAACAACCGCTCTTCAAACTCAAGCTCAGCCTTCCAGGGAAGGACATCGGAGGCGATTGGCTGTGTCTCAATACTGGCGGCGCTCTTGCATATCAAAATTATTGCGTCACCCAAGGTTCGGTAAGACAGCTCAGGTCGTATGTTTACACCGACGGGAAAACTTATTTATATGACCAGGATGGCCACTGGCTGTCCTACGAAACTATTTGGAATATGCTCTACATGTCTTACTGGAGCTACGCGGCCGCTTGGAAAATAGAGAATAATCGTTTGATCCGTGAGAAGGACGGTGCTCTCCTGACGTGTAGGCCTCCTCGGGACTGGCCTCTTAGTTATCCAAGCTATTATCTGTCGGCCGAACCCCAGTCAGAGTACACCCTGAAGGTAGAGGAAGTCGCCATCGAGGGGTAACGCGGCAAGTTGCGGTAATTCGGCAAAGTCGCAGAGGATGGTGCCGAACGAGCCGCCCCTTTCTTGCCCTCATTGCCTGACAACGCCTTCTAGCGGGCGCAGTCGCTATCGCACTTGCTCCGCGGAAGGCTGGCGTTACCCTTTTCAAAGGAGACCGCTCATGAGATCGAACCGCATCTGGCCCGTCCCAACGATGGTGTTCCTCGCAGTCCTGGGGCTGGTGACAATCTCTCCGGCGCGAGCCCTCACACGATGCGACCTGGTTTGCAACTGCACGAAGGCCTGCAGCACTCCTTGTGGCTTGCCGGCCACGACCTGCGGGGCGGACGGGGATCCCTGCGTCGGCCATTGCTTCGCTCTTTCCGCGGCCCAGTCCTTGACCTCCTCGCCGAGGTCGACGCGCGGTGATGCGGGTTTTCTGTCGACCTTGATCTCCTCCGTTCCCGCTCCGCCCACGCCGGCCGCAACTGGGAATCGCTGAGCCGCTCTCCCGATCCGGGCGGAAGCCAGGAGATCGCCCTGGCTCGGTACGGGTGCGCTTCTACCGGACCACCACCAGCACCTCGCACCGCCCCCCCGGCTCCGTCCGCGCCGACCCGGCCCGAGCTCGCGCCAGGGCGGTGCCATGGGCGTAGGCGGCGAGGTCGTGGGAGCCTTTGAAGAAGTAAGGGGTGACGTGGAGCTCGCCGTCCCGGGCCTCGATCTCCGCGGGCAGGAAGCGGTCGCGAGGGCCGGCGGCGGGGAGGGGGGCGGCCAGGGTGCCGGCGAGGGCGGGGCCCCACCAGGAATCCTCGAAGCCCATCAGCCGGCGCAGGGCGGGGCGGACGAAGAGCCAGAAGCTCACCATCACCGAGGCGGGGTTCCCCGGCAGGCCGAAGACCAGCCCCCCGGAATGGACCGCGAAGACCAGCGGCTTGCCCGGCTGGATCGCCACCGCGTCGAACACCGTCTCGCAGCCGGCCTCGGCGAGCACCCCCTCGACCAGATCGAGCTCGCCCATCGACACCCCGCCGCAGAGGAGGAGCACGTCCGACCGGAGCCCCCGGCGGACGAGATCCCGGAGGGGCCCCTCCTTGTCGGGCGCGATGCCCAGCGAGCTGAAGCGGAGGCCCAGGGTGCTCCCCGCCGCCAACAGGAAGTCGGTGTTGGAGTCGCGGAGCTGGCCGGGGGCGGGGACCGCGTCCGGAGGGACCACCTCGTCGCCGGTCGCCATCACGGCCACCGAGGGGGCGCGGTGGATCGGGACCTCGCCGTAGCCGTGGGTGGCGAGGAGGGCCAGGGCCCCCGGCGTCAGGATCGACCCGGCCGGGAGCAGGGGATCGCCCGTCTTCAGGACCTCCCCCCGGCGGCGGACGTGCTCGCCCGGGGGGACCCCCTTCTGGAAGATCACCCGCTCCCGCCCGCCGTCGGTCAGCTCGATGGGGATCACCCGGTCGGCGGCGGCCGGCACGGGGGCGCCGGTCATGATGCGGGCCGCCGCGCCGGCGGGGAGGTCGAAGCCGGGCCGGTCTCCCGCGTAGACGGTGCCGGCGACCTCGCGGGTCTCCTCAGGCTGGACCTCCCCGGCCAGGGCGTAGCCGTCCATGGCCGAGACGTCCGACGCGGGCACGTCCACGGTCGCGGCGAGGGGGCGGGCCAGCACCCGGCCGGCCGACTCCCGCCGTCCCACCATCTCTCCATGGAGCGGGCGCACCCGCTCCGCGATCCGCCGCCAGGCCTCGTCCGGGTGAATCAGGGCCATCTCTCCTCCTC
>JAICSG010000358.1 GCA_025937035.1 Thermoanaerobaculia bacterium
CCGGCCCGCCAGCGCCACGAGCTCGGCGCCCTGCTCGCCGCCGCCACCGCGGCCGGCGAGGGGTGGCAGGTGACCTATCTCGGGCCGGACCTGCCGCCGGAGGAGATCGCCGCCGCCGCCCTGCAAAAGGGGGCGCGCGCGGTGGCGCTCGGCATCACCTATCCGCCCGACGACCCCATGCTGGTCGACGATCTCCGGCGCCTCCGCCGTCTCCTGGGCCCGAACATCATCCTGATCGTCGGCGGCCGGGCCTGCCCCGCCTACAGCGCGGCCCTCCAGGAGATCGGCGCTCTGCGCATGGAGGAGCTGGCCAGCCTGCGCCGCGCGTTGCAGGCGATGCGGATCCGTACGCCGGAGAACTTGGACAACAATTTAGACAATATCTCGACAGACGGCCGCTAGCTCCCCAGAAACTCCCCCACCGGAGCCAGCGACTCGATGTGGTCGCAGAAGATCTTGAAGACCACCATGATCGGCACCGCCAGGATGGCTCCGGCGATCCCCCACATCCAGCCCCAGAAGGTGAGGCCGAGAAAGATCATCACCGGGTTCAGCGTCAGCCGGCGGCCCAGGATCATGGGCGTGATCAGAAAGGTTTCCAACCCGTGCAGGCAGAGGAACGCGCCCGGCGGCAGCAGGGCGTGCGGGACGTCCGGGAAGGTGAGGAGCCCCACCATGGTCAGCACCGAGATCATGAGGATCGGTCCCAGGTAGGGGATGTAGTTGGCGAAGGTGGCGAGCACCCCCCAGAGCAGCGGGTTGGGGACGCCGATCAGCGCCAGGGCGCCCCAGACCGCCAGCCCCAGGACGATGTTGATCAGCGTGATCGTGGCGAGGTAGGTCGAGACCTCGGTCTCGATCTGGCGGGCGATCTCGACCGCCCGCTTCTTGTCCGCCAGGCTGGGGGTGACCTTGATCAGCTTGCGCAGGAACAGGTCCCCCGAGGCCAGCAGGAAGTAGAGGAGGATCAGCATCACCACGGCGCTGGAGACCAGCTCGGTGGTCTTGCCGAGCACCCGCGCGCCCAGGCTCTCGGTGGTCACCTGCACCTTGGGTGTGCTGTCCTGCCCACCCGAGACCTTGGCGATCTTCTCGACCTGCTCGGTCGCCTTGCTCACCGTCTGCACCGGCTTCTTGAGATCGCGGATCTTGCTCTCGATCCGCCGCAGGTTCTGGGGCGCCTGTCCCATCCATTCGTAAGCGGGTGTCGCGAGCTCGACGACGCCGAGCACCAGCAATCCCAGCAGGCTGAAGATGGCCAACGCCGCCCCCAGCGCCTCCGGAATGTGCAACTTTTTCAAGCCGCGTACGACCGGGCTCAGGAGGAAGCTGAGCAGCAGGGCCAGCACGATGGGCAGGAAAAAGGCCCGGCCGAAGTAGAGCGTGTAGAAGGAGGCGAGGACGAAGAGGCCGGTCAGGGAGATCGACCGGATGTCGAACGGTCCGTGCAGAAGCTTCCGGATGTTGGGGCGGGGCAGCTCTTCCTCGGGGGTCTCTTTCCGGATCGCTTCGAGCATGACAAGGATTCTACGGCGGCCGGCCCGCGAACGTACCGGCCGCTACGCAGGCTCCCCGGGCTCCGGCGGCGTCAGGCCCGCCGCACGAGCCCCATGATGAGCGAGACCACGAAGACCACCAGGAAGAGCACGAAGAGGAGCTTCGCGATCCCCGCCGCGCCCGAGGCGATGCCGCCGAACCCGAAGATGGCGGCGACCAGCGCGACGATCAGGAAGATCAGGGCCCATCTCAGCATGTCGCTTTCCTCCATTACCGGCCGGGGCCGGGAGATGAACAAGAAAGGCCAGAAGCACACCAAGGGAGGAATCACTGGATGTCAGCGCCTCTGGCTGCCGATTACAAAAGCAATGGTCGTGCCAGGGATCAGCCGCCCTCCAGCAACCGCCGGATCCCCTCCAGCGTGTCC
Source organism: Thermoanaerobaculia bacterium (assembly GCA_025937035.1). Taxonomy (GTDB): domain Bacteria; phylum Acidobacteriota; class Thermoanaerobaculia; order Multivoradales; family UBA5704; genus DATARR01. Next base: position 1,925 of record JAICSG010000358.1, read on the forward strand.
GCCTGCTCCGGAGTCTTGTCCGTGCGCCAGCGGGCGATCCTGGGGAAGCGGACGGCGATGCCGGATTTGTGGCGCGGCGAGAGGGCGATCCCCTCGAAGGCGAGCTCGAAGACCTGTGCCGGCTCGACCGAGCGCACCGGCCCGAATTTCTGCATGGTGTGGCGGCGGAGCCAGCCGTCGAGGGCCAGGATCTCCTCGTCCGAAAGCCCCGAATAGGCCTTGGCGATGGGCACCAACTCGCCTTCGGACCAGACGGCGAAGGTGTAGTCGGTCAGCAGGTTGGCCCGCCGGCCGTGCCCGGGCTGGGCGTAGATCAGCACCGCGTCGACCGTGAACGGCTCGATCTTCCACTTCCACCAGTCCCCCTTCTTGCGGCCGGTGCGGTAGGGGGAGGCGAGCCGCTTGAGCATCAGGCCCTCGACGTCCCGCTCGCGGGCCTCCTCGCGCGCCCGCGCCATCTCGTCCCAGGCGGCGGCCTCGATCGCTGGCGAGGTGAGGAGGAAGGGGCGCCCTCTCTCCAGCAGCCCTTCGAGGGCCCGGCGGCGCTCGGCGAGCGGCCGCTCGCGGACGTCGCGGCCTTCGAGCTCCAGGAGGTCGTAGCCCATGAAGACGGCCGGCGCCTCGGCGAGCACCTTGTCGGTCAGCCGCTTGCGGCCGATCCGGCGCTGGAGCACCGAGAACGGCAGCGGCCGTCCCTCGCGCCAGGCCAGGATCTCGCCGTCGAGCACGGTGCCGTCCGGCAGCAGCGGCAGGGCCGTGCGCGCCAGCTCCGGGAAGCGGCCGGTGATCAGCTCCTCGCCGCGCGACCAGAGGTGGACCGCGCCCCCCCGCCGGATGAGCTGCGAGCGGATGCCGTCCCACTTCCATTCGGCCAGCCACTCCTCCGGGGACCCGAGCGACTCGACGGGCTGATCGAGGGGCGAGGCGAGATAGAACGGGTAGGGCCGGGAGGTATCCTCCTCCTCTTCGCCTCCAGGCGCCAGGAGGCTCTGGAAGAAGGCCGCCGTGGGCTCCCAGGTGCCCATCAGGCGGTGGGCGACGGCCGGCTGCGGCGCGTTGGCCACCTGGGCGAGGGCCCGCTCGACGAGCGTCTGCGAGACCCCGACGCGGAGCTCGCCGGTGAGCAGCTTGTTGAGCACGAAGGTCTCCCAGCGCGGCAAACCCAGCCACCAGCCGGTCACCTCGGGGCGCTGCTCCTCGGGGGGCCGGCCGCGCAGGGGGAGGAGCCGCTCTTCCATCCAGCGCGAGAGGGGGAGCTCCGGAGCCGGTTCCGCCGGACCCCGGCCGTCCAGGATCAGGGAGATGGTCTCCGCGAGATCGCCCACGCCGGCGTAGGACTCCTCGAACAGCCAGTCGGGCACCCCGGCCTCCTCCATGGCCCAGGCGGCGAGCAGCCGGCCGGGCAGGAACCGCTTGAGCCGCCGGCCGGTGAGGAACCAGACCGCCCAGGCGGCGTCCTCCGGCGGCGCCGAGACGAAGTAGGCCGCGAGCGCCGCCACCTTCTCGTTGGTGGAGGTCGTGCGGTCGAGCGCCTCGTAGAGGGTGGCGAAGCGCTTCAATCCTCCATCTCCCCCTCGAAGGGCGTGGCGAGGGTGCCGGCGGCGATCCCCTGCTCGCGCAGGTAGCGGGCCAGCGACCCGGCATAGCCATGGGTGGTGAGCACCCGCTCGGCGCCGGTCTCGCGGATCGTGCGCAGGAGGTCCGGCCAGTCCGCGTGATCGGAGATCGCGAAGCCGCGGTCGAAGCCGCGCCGCCGCCGGGTGCCACGCACGCGCATCCACCCCGAGGCGAAGGCGGTACTGGCCGGGCCGAAGCGGCGCATCCAGGTGGAGCCGCCGGCCGAGGGGGGCGCCAGGATCAGCTCGCCCGCGAAGGGCTGGCCGCGCACCGTCTCCGCCACCGGCCGGGTGGGGAGCATCGCGGCCCCTGCTTGGCGGTAGACCTCGTTGAGCGGCTCGACCGAGCCGTGGACGAACACCGTGCGGTCGGTCCACCGGGCGAGCTCGCCCAGGAGCCTCTGGGCCTTGCCGAGCGCGTAGCAGAAGAGGACCGAGGCCCGGCCGGCCTCTCGGTTGGCCTCCCACCACTCCCAGACCTCGCCGGCCACGGCGGCGGTCGGGTCCCAGCGGTAGATCGGCAGGGCGAAGGTGGCCTCGGTGATGAAGGTATGGCAGGCCACCGGCTCGAAGCTTTCACAGGTGGGGTCCGCCGCGCGTTTGTAGTCCCCGGAGAAGACCCAGACCTCGCCGTCCCTCTCCACCCGCACCTGCGCCGAGCCCAGGATGTGCCCAGCCGGATGGAACGAAACGAAGACCTCGCCGATCCGCACCCGCTCGCCGAACGGCACCCCCTCGATCCGCGCCTCCCCCAGCCTTCGCTGGAGGATGGGCACCGAGGGCGCCGCCGCCAGATAGGCCCCGCTCCCCCATCGCGCGTGATCCCCATGCCCGTGCGAGATCACCGCCCGCTCCACCGGCTTCCAGGGGTCGATGTAAAACCCTCCGGCCTCGCAGAACAGGCCGCGGTCGTCGGGGTGGAGGAGGACCTGCATTCCGTCGTGTCTATTCGATCCCTTGGAGAAAGGTGAGGAACCGCTCGATCCGGTCTCGGTACAGAGGCTTCAGCTCCAGAGCCCGGCGCAGGACCACCTGCAGCCGGACAGGATCCAGATCGAGCCCATACATCGTGCGGAAGACGTGCCGGAAGCGGCGGAGCTCGTCCAACTTCTCAAAAGCCTCCGTATCGATCACCGCGGGACGAAGCGGAGTCAGGTCCAGCCGCATCCGCTGAAGGACCTCACGGTGCCAGCTTTCTTGGGACAGCTGGTTCTCGAACGCGCTGGCAATGTTCCGGAAAATGTTCTCAAACGCCGTATAGAGGCTATGAAGGCGATAGGCGACGACGATGAGGTCCTCTTGGGAGATCGACTCCGTCATCTCCGGCGAGCCCAACGCCTCATAGAGCCTGTCGATCGTTTCGAGATCGGCCCGGACGTTCCGGTCAAGGACCAGATACTTCTCTCTCATAGCAGACCTCCCCTCCCTGCTCGACGGCCCGGGCGACAGCTCCGATCCGTGGCCGCAGATCGACATCCCGCCTGAGCGCCTCCTCCAGCTTCCGCCAGAACGGCGTCTCCACCTCGACGTCATCGCAGTCGAGCGCGACGTCGATATCCGA
>JAICSG010000790.1 GCA_025937035.1 Thermoanaerobaculia bacterium
CCGGAGATGACCCGCGACTACATCGCCTGGGTGGCCGCCAACGCGGACCACAACCGTCCCGGCCGGAATTGGCGGCCGCTCGCGGACACCGCGGTCTCGGCGCAGATCCTCTCCGGCCTGCCCACCCCCTGGACCGCCTACCGCCGCACCCTCGACTATTACGACGAGTCGGGGCTGATCTGGCTGGAGGCGGACACCATCCTGCGGCAGCGGAGCGGCGGGAAGAGATCGCTCGACGACTTCTGCCACGCCTTCCACGGCGGGACCTCGGGCGCACCCGCCGTGGTCCCCTACACGGCGGACGACGTCTACGCCACCCTCGGCAAAATCGTGCCCTACGACTGGAAAGGCTTCTTCGCCCAGCGGGTCTACGCCGTCCAGCCGCGCGCGCCCCTTGGCGGCATCGAGGGGGCGGGATGGAAGCTGGTCTACACCGACCAGCCGAACGCCTATCAAAGGCTGCGGGCCAAAAGCTCCAAGCTGGTGGACGAGAGCTTCACCCTCGGGATCTGGGCGAAGGAGGACGGCACGGTCGCCGACATCGTGACCGGCTCGCCCGCCTGGGAGGCGGGGCTGGGGCCGGGGATGAAGATCGTGGCCGTGGGCGGCCGGACCTGGACGGCCGATCTCCTCCCGGAGGAGCTGCGGGGGGCGAAAGGGTCGAAGGAGCCGATCGAGATCGCCGTCCAGCAGGGAGACGTTCTCAAGACCTTCCGCGTGAGTTATCACGGCGGAGAGCGCTACCCCCACCTGGAGCGGGACGCCTCCAGGCCGGACCTGCTGACGGCGATCCTGGCGCCGAAGAGCTGGTAGGCAGAAAGCCATGAGTCTTGCCAAGCTCTTGGGCCGGAGCGCTGCTCTTCGTGGGCTTTCGGTCCTGGCTCTCGGCTCGTCGATGACGGCGGCCGCCGTGCTTTCGGCGGCCTTGCCTGTCCGTGTCATCTCTCGAGTCCTGCTGTGGCCGGTCTCGATCATGCTCTGGATTTTTCCCGCCCCTTGCTTTGATCGCGGGCCGGGCGAAAAACCGTTCTGTGAAGGCACCCCGATTCAGCTGCTCGCCGGGGGATTCGGCCTCATCGTCACATGGGCCTTTTACCTAGTGGTCGCCCACGTTCTGATCAGGCGCTTCTCGCGCCGTCCGGATCCGGATCTGAGCGTGTTCACGTAGAGGAAACGCCGTTCCAGGGCTCACAACCGCTTCAGCACCAGCACCGTGGTGTCATCGGCCGGCGGATCGTCCGAGCGCATGTAGGCGCGCCAGTCGTCGAGGAGGGCGGCGAGGATGCCGGGGGCGGGGCGGTCCCCCAGCTTGGCGAGGAGGTCGCGCGGGCGCTCGTAGCCGTACTGGACTTCCGCCGGATCGGTGGCCTCGAAGAGCCCGTCGGAGCAGAAGACGAGGGCTCCGCCTTTGGGAATCTCGAAAGAGAAGTCCGCGTACTGGCGCTGCGGGCCCTGGCCCAGCGGCAGGCCGGGGAGCGAGATCTCCTCGACCTCGCCGCCGTGGGCCAGCAGCAGGGGGAAGGGGTGGCCGGCGTTGCTCATCGTCACCCCGCCGGTCTCCGGATTCAGGCGGACCAGGGCGAGGGAGGTGAAGTTGCGGTGCGAGCCGCCGCGGCGGATCACCCGGTCCACCCCCTGGAGCACCTCGGACGGCGTGCGCTCGGCCGTGATGATGCTGGTGAGCGCGGCGGAGGTCATCGCCTGCACGATGGCGCAGGAGTAGCCGTGGCCGGCCACGTCCCCGGCGGCGATCCAGAGGTTCCCCGTCTCGTCCTGCAGGAAGTCGTAGAGGTCCCCTCCCGCCTCCGTGGCGAGCAGCGAGCGGACGGCGATCTCCCATCCCGGGACATTAGGGAGCGAGGAGGGGAGGAGCCCGAGCTGCATGCGCGCCAGGAGATCCATCTCATAGCTCAGCCGCCGTTCGTCCTCCAGGCGGCGGATGAAGGCGGGCGGCTTCAGGCGCTCCCGCTCGGCCTCCTCGGGGCGCCGCAACCCGGCCACTCCCAGCCCCAGAAGGAGGATGGGGACCCCCGCGCTCACCGCGAACGTAAAGGGGAGCCAGGCGAGATGGAGAGCCGAGAAGGCGGCGGCGGGGAGCAGGACGGAGCAGACTGCGGCGGTCAGCAGGGCGGCGAGGCCGTCCCGCCGGCCGAGGACGATGAGGAGGCCGGCCGCCGCCACGGCCACCGCCACCTGCCAGCCCAGCGGCCGGAGCGAGACCAGCGGCAAGGCGAGGCCCGCGGCCAGGGCCGCCGCCCAGGACGCCCAGCGGGAGGGGAGGAACCGGAGAGCCAGCCCCAGGGCGATCGCCGCGCAGGACGCGAGGACGACGCCGGTGAAGAACGGCGTGAGGGTGCTGAAAATGGGAAGGTGGGGCGGCGGCTTCTCCGGCCAGGCTCCGGGGAGGTGGGCGGCGAGGGCGAGCGCGGCCAACTGGAGGCCGGCCAGCAGCGCGCCCGCGGCCACGCCGTCCACGAGCGACCGTCCGCCGCGCGGCCCGAGACGCCCCGCTCGCAGCGCGTCGAGGTCCACCGCCACGCCGGGGTCGATGGCGCGCAGGAGCGACTCGCCGGCCGACCAGAGCAGGAAGGCCCAGGCGGCAATGAAGAGGGTACCGACGATGCTGAGAGCCCCCGACCAACTGGGATCGGCCACCAGGACGGGGACCGCCGAGACCACCACCAGGAACGCTCCGAGGCCCGCGCCGTTGACGAAGTCGATGCGGCGTTTCCCTAGCAGCACCAGGAACAGGATCACGGCGGTGAGGATGCCGAGGAGGAGCGGCGCCGCCTCGAGGACGA
>JAICSG010001001.1 GCA_025937035.1 Thermoanaerobaculia bacterium
CCGGGCGATGGTGGCCGGGATCGCCGCCGGAGTGGTGCTGCTGGCGGTGGTGCTCGGGCGGGCGCAGCAGGTCCAGTACGCCGACCAGCACTACGTCAACCCGAGCCCGTTCCTCGGCGAAGGCGGGCCTTGGAAGGCCTACGAATACACGCAGAAACTGAGCGACAAGAGGATCGGGATCATCGGCTCGAGCCAGATCATCTTCGGCCAGTACGGCTTCTACGGCAACGACGTGACCAACGAAGTCGAGTTCATCGGGGTCAAAGGCCCACACGGCTCCAACCGGCTGCCGACTAGCTGCCCGCAGCTGCGCCGCCTGATCAACGAAGGCGAATACGACTACCTGGTGATGAGTCAGTACACCCAGGACACCGGCCCCTATAACACCGGCACCCCGAACCCGTACCAGTACCCGGTCTATGCCTGGGTGAAGGGCGACCCGGCGGTGGAACTGGTGGTCGACGACAGTGAGAAAGCCTCCCCGGAGCCCGACTTCGTCTTCAAGGTGAAAGGCAAGCTCGACCCGAGCGCCTGCAAGCCGGAAAAACGCCCCTCGGTGCCGGGCGAATTCGAAGACGCGGGTTAGCCGCTAACGCCGATCAGGCGCGGCCGGCGGCGAGCGCGTGCTCGCGGATTAGCTCGGCGGAGCGATCGGGCTGCTCCCACCAGAACATGTGGCCGACGTCCTCGAGCGTCTCCAGTCGGGCGGCGGGCATCAGCGAGGCGATCAGCTCGGCGTTGGGATAGGGGAGGACGCCGTCGTCGGTCCCGTGGACGATCAGCGTCGGGGTCGCGAGCTCGCCGAGCCGAGCGCTGGTGTCATGGCCGAAGATCGCCTGCGCCTGCAGTTCGATCGTCCGTTTCGCCGCGGGCACCGAGGTCGCCATCTCGTGGAAGGCGGCGTAGTGACTCTCGTCGGCGCGGAAGGCGGGGGAGAGGTTGACTTCGTAGCTGGCCCTGATCGCCTTGTCGCGATCGCCCGATGCCATTCCGGCGGCGAGGATTTCCAGGTTCTCCTGCGGCATCAGCCGCGAACCAGGCCCGCCGCAGTAGGTGCAGCCGAGCGTCAGCGACCGCAGCCGCTCGGGGTGGACGAGCGCCAGGTCCTGGGCGATCATCCCGCCCATCGAGATCCCGACCACATGCGCGCTCTCGAGTCCCAGCTCGTCCATCAGCACGGCGGCGTCCTCGGCCATTTCCACGATCGTGAACGGCCCGTCGATCGGAGCCGAGAGCCCGATCCCCCGGTTGTCGAAGGCGGTGACGTCGAACGACTCCCGCAACGGCGCCAAGAACGGCTCCCCCCAAGAGACATGCGTCCCGCCCATCCCCTGGATCAGCAGCAGCGGCTCACCGGAGCCACCACGCTCGTAATGCAGCTCATGATCCCCGACCTGAATCTTCGGCATCGGCCGATCCTACGCCAGCAGCCTCCTAAGCCCCTAACCTTGATCCCCTGCGCCCGTAGCTCAGCCGGATAGAGCATCGGACTTCTAATCCGACGGTCGCTGGTTCGAATCCAGCCGGGCGCGCTCTAATCCTTGACAGTCACTCGTTCGGCCGTTTGGAAGTCGTGAGGAGCACTAAGTCCCCATCCCTGAAAATAATCCAGCGGTGATTCTTGAAGTTCCTCGAGGCGCCCAGTGGCTCGTCGAATCCAATGGGTGCCAGCTCGATCGCTGAATGCAATCTCCAAGCTTGCCCGCCCGCTCAAGATGCGGTGCCACCCCGTCCCTTGGACCCACGCTCGATAGAGCCCGCCCGGGAGGATGTTGACAACCGCCACTGGTCCCAGGCGGTGGAAGTTCTGCGTGTTTAGTTTCAGCATCTCCTCCATGGTGTGAGGACCTGCTCCCTGGATGAATACAAGCCCAGCTACAACGGAGTAGACAGGCTCGGGCGAGTTGTTGGCGAGGTAGAAAGCGGTGCGGCCATTCCTCTCTGACGGACTGTCGTCGCTCTCCGTCTCTTCCTCGCCTTGATAGGCGGCGATGAGGCGCGCCTGTTCGATGTGTTCAGTGGCTCGGCGCTGCTCTTCCGCAGCGAGTCGTCGCTTTCTCTCGTTCCGTATCTGCAGAAGAGCTGCGCCCAAAGCACCAACCGTTCCGATCGCCGC
>JAICSG010000766.1 GCA_025937035.1 Thermoanaerobaculia bacterium
CACCCAGACCATCGGCTCGATCATCCGCCCGGCCGCCTTCTGCGGCGTGGTCGGCTTCAAGCCCTCGCGCACCCAGATCTCGACCGAGGGGATCATCCCGCTCTCCCCGACCCTCGACCAGCCGGGCTTCTTCACCCGCGATGCCGCCACGGCGCGCCGGGTGGCGGGCGTGCTCTGCGACCGCTGGCGCCCCTATCCGCCGGAGCGGAAGCCGCGTATGGGCGTGGCCGTGGGCCCCTACCTCCAGCGGGTCTCCAAGGAAGGGATGATCCACTTCCGCGGGGTCTGCGACCGCTTGGCCGACGCCGGATACGAGATCCTTCCCGTGCCCGCCATGGAGGATTTCGCGGAGATCGTGGCGCGCCACTACCGGGTGGTGGCGGCGGAGGCGGCGCGGGTCCACGAGAAGTGGTTTGCCCGTTACGAAGACCGCTACGATCCCCGCACGGCCGAGCTGATCCGCAAGGGGCAGGCGATCTCCGACGAGGAGCTGGCCCGGGACGTCGCCGGCTGCCACCGGCTGGGCGACGAGCTCACCAGCCTGATGGACCGGCACAAGATCGACCTCTGGATCTCGCCTGCCGCCGTGGGCCCCGCGCCCAAGGGGCTCGACGCCACGGGTGATCCGGTGATGAATCTCCCCTGGAGCCAGGCCTTCAAGCCGGTGGCAGCCGTGCCGGCGGGGCGGAGCGAGGACGGCCTGCCGATGGGGGTCCAGATCGCCGCTGTGATGGGAGACGACGAGGACACCCTCTACTGGGCGGGCGACCTGGAGCGCCTGCTGCGCGAATGAGCGCCGGGCCCGCCGTCCGCTGCGCCGTCCGCCCCGGGTCCTACTACGACTCGGTGGTGCTGATGCAGCTCCAGCGATCCCTCGCCGCGCTGCCGGGAGTGCTCGACGCCGGGGTGATGATGGCCACCCCCGCCAACCGCGAGCTCCTGGCCGCGAGCGGCCTGCTGCCGGAGGACGCGGCCACCGCGGGCCCGCAGGACCTCCTGATCGCCGTCAGGGCCGAGAGCGACACCGCCGCGGGCGAGGCCCTGTCCCGGGTGGATGCCCTGCTCCAGGTGCGCCGGAGCGGCAATGAGCAGGATTTCCGGCCGCGGAGCCTCGCCGCCGCCCTGAAGATCCTCCCGGAGGCGCGCTGGGTGCTGGTCTCCGTCCCCGGCCGCCACGCCGCGGGCGTCACCGGGGAGGCGCTCGACCAGGGCCGCAACGTCTTTCTCTACAGCGACAACGTGCCGGTCGATCAGGAAGTATCCCTGAAGCGGAAGGCCCGCGAGCACGGCCTGCTGGTGCTGGGGCCGGACTGCGGCACGGCGGCGATCGGCGGCATCGGTTTCGGCTTCGCCAACCGGGTCCGCCGCGGGCCCGTGGGCCTGATCGGCGCCTCCGGCACCGGGCTCCAGGCGGTGATGAGTCACCTCCACGCCCTGGGCTCCGGGATCTCCCAGGCGATCGGCACCGGCGGACGCGATCTCTCGGCCGAGGTCGGAGGCATCACCGCCCTCCAGGCGCTCGACCTGCTTCGCCGGGACCCGGAGACGAAGGTGATCGTGCTGATCTCGAAGCCGCCCGCCCCCGAGGTGGCCGCCCGCCTGCTCGGCCTCGCCCGGACCGCGGGCAAGCCGGTGGTGGTCTACTTCCTCGGCGCGCCGCTCCCGGGACGCCGGATCGGCAACCTGTGCTTCGCCGCCAGCCTGAGTGAGGCCGCCGAGCTGGCTGTTGAAGAGACGGACAAGGGACAGCAGGGACTCCAGGGACAGCAGGGACGACAGGGACTCCTGCGCGGCCTCTTCTCGGGAGGAACGCTGGCGCAAGAGGTTCTGCTGGGGCTCTCGGCGGTCCTTCCTCCCGGCCAGTACCAGATCCTCGATCTGGGCGATGACGAGTACACGGTGGGCCGCCTGCATCCCATGATCGATCAGGATCTCCGTCTTCGCAGGCTCCGCCAGGAGGCCGCCGATCCCGAAGTCGCCCTGATCCTCCTCGACGTGGTGCTGGGCGAGGGGGCCCACGCCGATCCTGCCGGCGAGTTGGCCCCCGCGATCGAGGAGGCCCGCTCCCGGCGGCCGGAGCTGGAGGTGGCCGTTCTCATGATCGGCACCGACGAGGACCCTCAAGGTCTTGGGAATCAGATCGAAACTTTGGAGCGGGCCGGCGCCCGCGTCTTCCGCACGGCGGGCGAGCTGGTGGACTATGCGACGCAGCGCTCCTCCGTGAGCGAGGAGCTCCAGCCCGTTCAACCGGAGCCGGTCGGAGGAGTCGTCAACGTCGGCCTGGAATCCTTCTACGATAGCCTCGTCGCCCAAGGGACCCCCGCAGTCCAGGTCGACTGGAGGCCGCCGGCCGGCGGGAACGAGAAGCTGGCCGCGATCCTGGCGAGGATGAAGAGCGCATGAGCATCGATCAGGCCAACCGCACCGCCGTCGAGCGCATGATGGCCGCCCGGCCGGTCCTCAAGGGGCTCGCCCCGGCCCGGGAAGTCATCCCCGGCATGGCGGACGACCTCCTGCTCCACGCCGGCCCCCCCATCGAGTGGGAGCGCGCCTCGGGACCCCTGCGCGGCGCCGTGATCGGCGCCCTCCTCTTCGAGGGGCGCGCCCGCGACGAGGCCGGCGCCGTGGCCCTGGTCGAGCGGGGGGAGGTCCGGCTGGAGCCCTGCCACCACCACGGCGCCGTGGGGCCGATGGCGGGCGTCATCTCCCCCTCGATGCGGGTCTACGTGGTCGAGGACGCCACCCACGGCCACCGCACCTTCTCCAACCTCAACGAGGGATACGGCAAGGTCCTGCGCTACGGCGCCTTCAGCGAAGAGGTGCTCACCAAGCTCCGCTGGATGAACGACTTCCTGGCCCCGGTGCTGGCGGGGGTGGTCGAGCAGCTCGAGGGTCTCGACCTGCGGACCCTG
>JAICSG010000544.1 GCA_025937035.1 Thermoanaerobaculia bacterium
CTGGTGGCGACCAACCAGCGCGACCTCGCCCGGCTCGCCCTGCTGCGGGCCATCGGCGCGGATTTCGACGCCGGTCTGGCGCTAACGGACGACTGGACGCGGGTGATCTCCGCGCCCCCCGCCCTGGCGGCGGCGCTCGACGCGGCCCGCCGCCAGCGCCCCGAGCTGAGCGTGCTGAACGAGCGGCTCCGCCTGGCCAACCTCAATATCGAGGCGGCCCGGGCCGAGCGGCTGCCCACCGTGGGCGCGCAGGCCCTGGGGACCGAGAGCGGCAACCGGCTGCGCGACGTCGAGTGGAGCCGCACGGTGGCGGCGGTGGTCAACGTGCCGCTGTTCACCGGCCGGCGGATCGAGGCCCGCGTCGCCGCGGCGCAGGCCCAGCGCGACCAGCTCCTGATCCAACAGAACGACACCCAGCGGCAGGTCGAGCAGGAGGTGCGCCAGGCGCTCCTCGTCTACGAGAACGCCCGCAGCCGGGTCGACCTGGCGAGCCAGAATCTGCAGCTGGCCCAGGACGAGCTCGAGCTGGCGAGCGACCGGTTCAAGGCGGGGGTGGCCTCCTCGATCGAGGTGGACAACGCCCAGACCGCCCTCGCAGCGGCGCGCGACACGCGCATCGACGCGATGGCCGACGAGGCCCAGGCGCGCTTCGAGCTGGCGCGGGCGACCGGCGAGATCCGCAATCTGATTCCGGGGGGCGCGGCCGGCAGCAATCAGGCCGCTCCAACATCCAATCCCAATTCTCAGCCAAGCACCCAGAAGTAGGACGGAGGGTAACCATATGAGCAGCCCATTGAGAGTTGAAAAGACTGAGCCGGCGGCGGAGCCCGTAGCCGCGCCGGCCTCGAAGCGGAGGGGGGCGCGGAAGATCGTGATCCTCTCCATCCTGGGCATCCTGGTCCTGGTGGGAGCCGTCTGGGGCTTCCGGACCGTCGTCTTCTATCAGCACCACGCCACCACCGACGACGCGCAGCTCGACGGCAACATCAACCCCGTCCTCCCCCGCGTCTTCGGCTACGTGCAGGAGGTGCTGGTGAGCGACAACCAGCCGGTCAAGCCAGGGGACGTCCTGGTCAGGATCGACACCGCCGACCTCCAGGCCAAGGTGGACCAGGAGCAGGCCTCGCTCCTCAACGCTCAGGCCGCCGTGTCGGTGGCCGAGGCTTCCGTGGCCTCCGCCCGCTCCACCGCGGTGGGCGCGCGGGCCAAGGTCTCCAGCAACCAGGCGGACGTGGTCGCGGCGCGCAGCCGGGCCCAGCAGGCGGCGGCCGACGTCGCCCGCTACAAGCAGCTCCTGGCCAAGTATGAGATCTCGCAGCAGCAATATGACGCGGCAGCGACCGCGGCCGAGGCGGCGCGCGCCCAGGCGGACGCCGCCCGCGCCACCACCGAGTCCCAGCGGGCGACCGCCCAGGCCTCGTCGTCGCAGATCGAGGCCGCCACGCGGCAGGTCGCCGCGGCCCAGGCCCAGGTGGCCCAGCACCAGGCGGCCCTCGAGGCCGCCCGGCTGCAGCTCTCTTACGCGGTGATCAAGGCCCCGGTGGCGGGCTTCATCTCCAAGAAGAACGTCGAGGTGGGCCAGTTCGTCCAGGCCGGCCAGCCGCTGATGGCCATCGTGCAGCAGGGGAACAACCCGAACGACGTCTGGGTGAGCGCCAACTTCAAGGAGACCCAGCTCGCCAAGATGCATCCGGGCCAGACCGCCGAGATCGAGGTGGACGCCTACCCCGGCGTGACCTTCCACGGCAGGGTCGAGTCGCTGGCCGCGGCCACGGGAGCCCGCTTCTCCCTGCTGCCGCCGGACAACGCGACCGGCAACTTCACCAAGGTCGTCCAGCGCGTGCCGGTGAAGATCGTGTTCACCGATCCGCCGGATCCCAAGCGGCCGCTGCGCGTGGGCATGAACGTCAACGTGACCGTGAACCTCGGCTGAGGAGAGGCGCAGGCTCATGTCCGAACGCGGCGCCAATAAGTGGCTGATCACGATCACGGTGATCCTGGCCTCGGTGATCGAGCTGATCGACACCTCGATCGTCAACGTCGCCCTCCCCCAGATGATGGGGAACCTGGGGGCGACGCTCGACGAGATCGCCTGGGTGGTGACCGGCTACGTGGTCGCCAACGTGATCGTGATCCCGATGACCGGCTGGTTCGCGGCGGTGCTCGGCCGCCGCAACTACTTCGTCGGATCGCTCATCCTGTTCACCGTGGCCTCGTTCTTCTGCGGCCACGCCGGCACCCTCTGGGAGCTGGTCATCTTCCGCTTCATCCAGGGAGCGGGGGGCGGCGCCATGCTCTCCACCTCGCAGGCGATCCTGGTCGAGACCTTCCCCCCCGAGGAGCTCGGGCTCGCCAACGGCCTCTTCGGCCTTGGTGTGGTGGTCGGCCCCACCGTCGGCCCGACCCTCGGCGGCTGGATCACCGACAGCTACTCCTGGCGGTGGATCTTCTACGTCAACCTGCCGATCGGCATCGTGGCCGTCCTGATGGCCCTCGCCTTCCTCCCCGATCCCAAGGAGACGCGCAAGATCAGCAAGATCGACTGGTGGGGGATCCTGCTGCTGATCACCGGCATCGGCTCGCTGCAGATCGTGCTCGAACGCGGGGAGGCCGAGGACTGGTTCTCGACCCGCTACATCACGATCCTCGCCTTCGTGGCGGTCGCCGGCCTCGCCCTCTTCGTCTGGCGGGAGCTCGCTTCCTCCAACCCGGTAGTGGACCTGCACGTCCTCAAGGACCGGTCGCTGGCGGTGGGAACCTTCTTCACCTTCATCCTGGGATTCGGCCTCTACGCCTCGGTGTTCATCTTCCCGGTGTTCGCCCAGAACCTGCTCGGCTTCACGGCCATGCAGACGGGCCTGATCCTGCTGCCGGGCTCGCTCGCCACGGCCGTCATGATGCCCTTCGTCGGCAAGATGCTCCAGAAGGGAGTGCCGCCGCAGCTCATGAACGCTCTCGGGTTCATCTGCTTCTTCCTCTTCACCTTCATGCTCAGCCACTCGACCCTGGAGTCGGGGCGCCAGGATTTCTTCTGGCCGCTCGTCTGGCGCGGCGTGGGCCTGGGGCTGCTGTTCGTGCCGCTGACCACGATGGCCCTCTCCAACCTGCGCGGCAAGGACATCGCCCAGGGGGCCGGGCTCACCAACATGATGCGCCAGCTCGGCGGCTCCTTCGGCATCGCCCTGGTGACCACGTTCATCCAGTACCGCTCCTGGACCCACCGGACGAACCTGCTCTCGCACCTGTCGATCTACGATCCGGCGCTGCAGGAGCGGCTGCAGGCGATCACCGGCGGTCTGATGGCGAAGGGCTCGAGCTTCTTCCAGGCGCAGCAGCAGGCCTATGGGGCCATCGAGGGGGCGGTCCTCCGCCAGACCTACCTGCTCACCTACATGGACGCCTTCCGGGTGGTCGGCGTCTTCTTCCTGGTCTGCATCCCCATGCTGCTGCTTTTCAAGCGGCGGGCCGGGCGGTCGGCGGGACCGGTGTCGATGCACTGAGGAGGGGTGCTATTCTTCTCTTATGGCGAAAAGCTCCTTGCAACCTGGATCTCGCGGGCCGTTCCGAGCCGACCATCTCCGCTCCGGCGATCCGTACGAGCTGTCCAACGGCCACCCCGTACATTGCCTGCCCACAGGCGGCCGGGGAGGGCGGGCGGCGAATCTCGGGGGCGGAGTGCTCGCCAGCGATCCGGCGGCTCAGGACGTCGGCGTCGACGTAGGTTTCTCCCCCTCTCCGGAGATCCTCCGGGCCCCGGACGTCTCGGTCGGCGAGATCCCCGACCAGCCGGGGTGGGTCCAGGGCGCTCCACCCCTGGCGGTCGAATATGCCGACACGGGTCAGGACGAAGCGGACCTGCGGATC
>JAICSG010001225.1 GCA_025937035.1 Thermoanaerobaculia bacterium
AACCCGGCTCCCGGAGGGACGTCTCTGACTTCGGAGCCGGCTTCAGCCGGCTTTTCGTTTCCCACGTAGCCCGGGCATTCATGCCCGGGCGGGGCGGGCAATCTGACGGCTGCCCGACGCGTGCTACCATCTCCCCGTCCACAGGAATTTCGCATGTCAACCATCGCGACGCGATCCAACACCGCGCCCTCCGCCCGTCCCCTCTCCATCCCGGTCGCCTTTGTGAAGTATTACGAGAAGGGCTCGACCGTGATGGGGGCGGACCAGGTCGCGGCGGCGTTGCGGGAGCGGGGGTGGGACGCGCGGTCGGTGCCGGTGGTGGAGGTGGGGAACGTGCCGCCGGGCATCCTGGTGCTGATCAAGACCTCCCGGCTCGACCATCTGGTGCGCTGGAAGATGCGCGGGCACAAGCTGGTGCTCGACGTCCAGGACACGGTGGTCTTCAAACGGCACATCAAGAACAAGTGGCTGTATGACGCCCTGATCTTCAAGAGCCGGCGACAGCTCGCCGATTTCGGCAGGAAAGATAAGCCGGACCGGGTCATCTACCACCAATGGGACCCGCGCTACGGGGCCAATCAGGCGACGAAGGACTGCTTGGCGCTCGGCTATCTGGGCCTGCCGCGGTCGCTGGCGGTCTGGGGGGAGCTGCCGGAGGTCGAGTACGTCAGCGGCGACGCCATGTTCACCGAGGCGCCGCGGTTCAACTGCCATCTGTCGATCCGCGAGCCGGGGCGGGAGCTCCTCTACAAGCCGAATTGTAAGGTCTCGACGGCGGCGGCGTGCGAGGCGAATCTGGTCACCACCCGCGATCTGACCACGGTGGAGCTGCTGGGCGAGGACTACCCCTATTACTGCGAGCCGGAGCGGGAGTCGATCCTGGCCGCCATCGAGAAGGCCAAAGCCTCCTTCGGCTCGCCTGAATGGGAGCGGGGGCTCGAGCGGATGCGCGCCGTGCGCGAGCTGACCCGCATGGACCGCGTGATCGACGAATACGAGACGCTCTTCCACGATCTCGCCGCGAGGCCCTCATGACCGACGCCATCTGCTATTTCATCCAGACGCACCGCGATCCGGAGCAGATCTACCGCTTGGTGCGGACCCTGCGTCGCGGCGGCAATCCCAGAAGCCTGGTGGTGGTCCAGCACAACCCGATCGGGTTCGAGCTCGACTGGACGCCGGTGGCGGATCTGCCGAATGTCTATCTGATGCCGCCGTGCGGATTCCAGCTCCGGTCCCACTACTCGTGCCAGGTGCAGCCGTTCGTGGATCTCATCGACTGGCTGGAGCGGGAGGGGCTGGCGTACGACTGGATGGTGAACCTGAGCGCCCAGGACTATCCGGTGACCCCCATCGCCAAGATGGAGGCCTTCCTCTCGGCCGCGGAGCACGACGGGTTCATCCGCTACTGGGACGTGCTGGGGCCGGCCAGCCCGTGGAAGGTGCGCAAGGCGCGGAACCGCTACTGGCACCACCACTGGTGGCTGCCGCCGAAGACCGAGCCGCTGCTACGGGCGATGCGGCCGCTCACCAAGATCCTGCCGATCTCGGTGAC
>JAICSG010000354.1 GCA_025937035.1 Thermoanaerobaculia bacterium
CCGCCGCTCCCCAGCCGCCACTGCACGAAGGCGGTCTGCCCGGGGGTGAGCACGCCGGGGGTCAGGGTGATCGACAGGCGCGGATTGAACAGCACCAGGAACTGCCGGAGCACGCCGAAGATCAGGGCCAGACCGACCAGGACGAACGGGACCAGGAACGCGGTGAGACAGCCGTCCGGCTGCCCGCTCCTCCAGCCCGCGGCCACATGCCAGACGAAGACGGAGACGATGCCGTTCCAGAACAGCGCCAGGAAGACCAGCCCGAGGAACATGCCCAGAGGGGTGGCCGAGGGCTTCAGCTCGACCGGCCCGCCGCCAGCCGCCTGGAGCGGCACGCCGAACGGCGACTCCCCGGTCGGCATCCCTGTCACCGCTCCTGCTCCACCCCGTCCTGGACGGAGCGTCCAGATCAGCCCACCGAGGCCGATCCCCAGAAAAACCAGCGGCAGCAGGCCGATCAGGTAGATGAGCGAGAGGCCCCGGGACAGCACGGCCTCGTTGGGATCGTTGGGGTCCACCCAGCAGGTGACCCGCGCCCCCGGCGGATAGCCATCGACGATCCTCTGCTTCCCCTCCCGGCCGCTCGACGAGCCGCCCATGAAGTCGTAGCGGCTCCCCACGTGCGTGCTCCCGCCGGCGGTCCAGCTATAGCGGATGTCCACCTTGTAGGTGGAGCCGTCCGAATCCGAGACCTCGGTCACCTGGCTGGAGAGGACGTCGCACTGCGTCTCCGTCCACGACCGCGAGGCGATGAGCTTCGACAGGGGCCTCCACAGGACGAAGTAAGAGCCGGCCGCGCCGGCCAGGAAGAAGATGAGGAAAAAGAACGCCAGGCACCCCTTGGCCGGGGCAGAGCTGCTGCGCTGCGAGAGGGGCGTGGTGGGCATGAGCGCTGGGGCTATTCTACGCCGGTCTCTGCCCCATTTCCCGCCGATAAACCCGCGGGCTGGCGCCGAATTCGGCGCGGAAGGCGCGGTTGAAATTCGACAGGTCGCCGAAGCCGCAGTCGAGGGCGACGTCGAGCACCTTCGCCGGCTCCGTGGCCAGCCGCGCGGCCGCCTCCCGCAGGCGGGTCCGCAGGACGTACTGGTGCGGCGTCACCCCCGTCAGGCGCTCGAAGAGGCGGAGGAAGTGGAAGGGGCTCAAACCCGCCTCGCGCGCCAGGCTTCCCAGCGTCAGGTCGGCCTCGGGACGGCGCTCGATCTCCCGAAGGATGCGGGCCACCCGCCCCTCGCCCCCCGGCGGCGGGGAGCTCCCTCCCGGCGGCAGGCCTTCCACCAGCTCCACCGCCCGCGCCACCAGCTCGACGCCGAGCTCCTCCCAGGGCACGTCCGCGGCCCCGGCGATGCCCGCGATGCCATGCGCCACCACCGGCGACAGCGCCCGCAGCGGCGGCAGACGGGGACCCCGGAAGACCGGTCCGGCGCCGCGGGCTCCGGCGTCGGCCGCCAGACGCTCGAAGTAATCGGGATGGAAGTAGAACGAGATGCAACGATCGCCCGCGCCGTGATCGTGCCCGCACTCGAAGCAGTCCCCCGGATTGCCGAGCAGCAGCGAGCCCGGGGTCATCAGCTCGCGCCCCGCCGGGGCCCGGTATTGAAAGCTGCCCGCCACCACGATGGCGATGGAGACCTCCGAGTGCCGCTCCTCGAACGGGCGGTCCTGGGGGCCGGAGGTGCAGATCATGTCCCGGGCCGTCCATCCCTCCCCTGCCGCCAGCGGGCGCGCGGCGACCCCGCCCGGCGAGCCTTCGGCAGCCCGCCGCGCCAGAGCCCGTTCCACCTCGATCGCAATTTTTGCCAAGAATCCGCCTCCCCCGGGTCCCTATAGTCGCACATCGAACGGAGGGCGGCAAACGCCTTCGAACAGGAGAGGAAAAACCATGCAATCCACGAATCCCGGCATCAATCACATCGAATTCTGGGTCAACGATCTCAAGCGGTCGCTGGCGTTCTACGAGCCGCTCTTCTCCGCCATCGGCTGGCGCAAGCTGGGCGAGGGGGAATTCGGCTCGGGCTCCACCTTGATCTATTTTTCCGAAAAGGCGGTGCCGAAAGCCGATACCGCGGGCCCCCGGCACCTCTGCTTCCAGGCCACCTCGCGGGACGTCGTCGACGCCGTCGGCGAGCTCCTCACCGGCTCCGGAGCGACGGTCCTGCGGGGCCCGGTCGAGATGGCGGACTATTCGAAAGGTTATTACACGGTCGACTTCCGGGACCCGGACGGCTACGTGCTGGAGGTCGCCCATACGCCGAACATGGCGCTGTAGGCGGTCACACCGCGCCCCCGCCCCCCCGCGCCGCCGCGTTGAGCGCGGAGAGCACCCGCCGGTATTCCCTTTCGAGAGCCGTCAGGGAGCCGGCCAGGGTCTCGGCCCCGGCGTTGGGGGGCAGGTGCTCCAGCTCGCCACAGATCGAGGACAGATTCATCGCTCCGAGCAGCGCGCTGCTCCCCTTCAGCGAGTGCGCGCTCTGCCGGAGCAGCCGCCAGTCGCCGCTCGCCAGGGCCGACCGGATCTCGGTCATGGGGTCGCGGGACTGGAACGCCGCCGTGAGCTCGCTCAGCACGTCCCGCCCCACGGCCCGCCCCAGCCCTCGCAGCTCCGTGAGACGGGCGCCGTCGAGCGGCGATCCATTCTCCGGCGCGGCGGCGGGCCTCTCGGGCCCGGGGAGCGCGCCGCCGCCCGCCGCGTTCAGCCAGCGATCCAGCTTCCTCCGCAGGGTCTCCTCGACGCACGGCTTGGTGATGGTGTCGTCCATCCCCGCGGCCAGGCAGCGGTCCAGATCCTCGCGCGTCGCGTGGGCCGTCAACGCCACGATCGGAATCCGCCGGCTCTTCTCCGGCCCCTGGCGGATCCGGCGCGTGGCCTCGTAGCCGTCGAGATCCGGCATCTGGCAATCCATCAGGACGAGATCGAAGTCGCCGTTCTCCAGCGCCCGCAGAGCCTCGCACCCGTTGTGCACGGCGGTGACGTCATAGCCCATCGCGGCCAGCTCCTCGACCACCACGAGCTGATTGATCATATTATCCTCCGCCACCAGGATGCGGTGCCGCCGGCCCGTTGGCGCCGCGGCCGGCTCGTCCGCCGGCGGGGAGGGGGCCGGAGGCTCGGCGGGATCGAGCCCGAGGACGAACCAGAAGGTCGATCCCTCCCCCGACCGGCTCTCGAACCCGATCTCTCCCCCCATCTGCTCGACGATCCCCTTGCTGATCGCGAGCCCCAGACCGGTGCCGCCGAACCGCCGCGAGGTGGAGCTGTCGGCCTGGGAAAAGGGGCCGAAGATGCGCCCCTGGCTCTCGGCGGGGATGCCGATCCCGGTGTCGCGCACCACGAACCGTACCCGGCCGTCCGCGAGCCGCAGCACCTCGACGCCCACCCTCCCGGCGGCGGTGAACTTCAAGGCGTTGCCGATCAGATTCGTGAGCACCTGGCGCAGGCGGGCGGGGTCGCCCCAGACCCAGTCCGGCACGTCCTCTCCGAGGTCCAGATCGAGCTCGGTGTCGCGGCTGCCGGCGGTGAACCGCAACAGCTCGACAATCTCGCTCAAGGTGCTCTTGAGATCGAAGCTCACCCGTTCGAGCGCCACGGTCCCGGCTTCGATCCGCGAGAAATCCAGGATGTCGTCGATCAGCCGCAACAGCGAGGTCGCCGAGCTCTGGATCAGCTCGGCGTAATTGCCCTGCTGCGCCGAGAGGCCGCTCTTGCGCAGCAGGCCGATCAGACCCAGGATGCCTGCCATCGGGGTCCGGATCTCGTGGCTCATGTTGGCCAGGAACTGCCCCTTGGCCTGATCGGCCTGCTCCGCCGCCTCCTTGGCCAGCCGCAGCTCCTCGGCCCGGCGCCGCTCCGTGACGTCCCGGTTGATGCTGAGGATCGCCGGGCGCCCCTCGTATTCGATCAGCGAGGCGTTGATCTCCAGGAACATCCGGCTGCCGTCCTTGCGATACTGGACGGTCTCGAAGTTGTAGAAGATCCCGCGCTCCAGGGTCGCCATGACATGCGTCCGCCCGCGCGGGACGTTCTCCGAGATCCTCTCCAGCGACAGGCCGATGAATTCCTCCCGGCTGAAGCCGTAGACCTCGCAGGCCCGGGGGTTGACGTTGAGAACGACCTCCTGATCGGGCGCCAGGATGAGGATGGCGTCGTGGGCGTGCTCGAAGATCCGTTGGTAATCGAGGCTCGCCCGGCGCAGCTCCTCGGCGCGCTCGTTGACCCGCAGCTCGAGCTCGTCGCGGTCCCGGCGCAGCTCCTGCTGGGCAGCCTCCAGCTCGGCGGTGCGGACCGCGAGCTGATGGGACCGCACCAGGCTCGCCCACCGGTCGTGATAGAGCTGGGAGCCCAGTCCGTAGAGATACAGGAAAAAGACCCCCAGGCAGAGCAGCTCCCATGGGCCCAGACGCCACTCCGATTCGCCGGCGACGCCGGCGAGGGCGAGGACCACCGGCAGGCAGAGGGCGGCGACGAAGGCCACGACGGCGCGCGGCGCGTGCGAATAGAGCAGGACGGCCATGCTCGCCATCACCGCGACGATGGTGAGGACGAAGAACGACCGCACCCCGGGGCCGAGGCTCGTGATCACCGCGAAGAACAGCCAGCCGAGCAGCACGGCCTTCGCGATCAAGGTGAAATAGAAGGCCGCTCTCCACCGCCGGGGGCCGGCGTGGTAGATCGCGTCGAATCGCCGGGCCAGATAGACGCGGCACGCGGCCAGGGCCAGGACGGCGACCGCGGCGCCGGCGAACAGGACGGGGGTCTTGCGATGGAGATCCGCCGTGAGCCCCAGGATCAGCAGGGCGAACGGATAGCTGGCCGCGCCCTGCAGCGAATGCCGGGCGGACAGCCGGTCCGCGGCTTCCCGCACCGCGGGAGGGATCTCACGTGGGCTCCCCAATCGAGACATACCGGATGATTCTCAGCAAGAGCTTAAGCTTCGGGGACGTGGACCTGATTCTACCATCGAATCCACGAGGCTCCCCGGAAGCGTATGAATACTATGAGAAGGCCGCGCCCGTGGGGGCCGGCCCAGCTTCAAGGGAGACCACGATGCACAGCAGAATCAAGACCATAGCCGCGACCCTGGCGCTCGCGGCGTGCGGATGGGCCTGCGGACAGGTAGGAGCCGACGCGATCG
>JAICSG010000726.1 GCA_025937035.1 Thermoanaerobaculia bacterium
CGGAGAGCGGCGCCGCGAGGCCCCTCCCGCCGCC
This sequence comes from Thermoanaerobaculia bacterium, assembly GCA_025937035.1. Taxonomy (GTDB): domain Bacteria; phylum Acidobacteriota; class Thermoanaerobaculia; order Multivoradales; family UBA5704; genus DATARR01. Next base: position 35 of record JAICSG010000726.1, read on the forward strand.
AGTCGGCGATCTCTCCCGCGCCGAGCACCAGCAGCAGGGCCGTCCCCGGCTCCTTGGCGAGGCAGGAGAGGAGATAGCAGAGGGGACCGGCCCATCCAGGCCACACCCCGCGGTCCTTGCGCGCCAGATAGACATAGAGGGCCGGCAGGGCGAACAGGGCCGTCAGAGGGTCGACCTGGTCGCCGACCCAGGCCACCGCCTCGGCGTGGGCGGGATGGAGGGCGAACAGCAGCCCGGCGGCGAGCGCCGCGATCTGCCCCCGGCGTCCCGGCAGGAGCCGCAGGGCGCCGAAGGCCACCAGCAGGGTGACGGCGAGGTGGAGCGCCACCGAGGCGGCGTGATAGGCCGCCGGCTGCAGGCCGAACCCCCGCGCCACCAGGGAGTAGAAGATGCCGAACACCGGCCGGTAATAGTTGGAGGGCTCGGAGCCGCGGTCCATGTAGAAGCCCCAGAAGGGGCGGGTGAGGAACAGCCAGAAGCCGCGGGGATCGCGCAGCCAGGGGTTGCGCTCGATCTGCACGTGATCGTCGTAGACGAACTCGTAGCCGATCGACGCGCCATAGACGGCGAGGACGGCGAGCGCGAGCAGCAGGGCCCCGAGGGTGGTCCGGGAGAGCTTCATGGCGGAGCCATCTTCTTCGATCTCGCTACTCGGGTGCTATCATGCACCGCCTTTGAGCACGCAGGAGCCGCGGATGAGCCAAGACACCACTCCGGCCGGGGTCAAGCTGAGCGTCGTGATCCCCGTCTACAACGAGCGCTTCCTGGTGGCGGAGCTGGTCCACCGGGTGCTCGCGGTGTCGGCGCCCGAGATCCGCGAGATGGAGGTGCTGCTCATCGACGACGGCTCGCGGGACGGCACTCTGGACATCCTCCGCCGGCTGGCGGCCGAGCACCCGGACCGCATCCGCCTGCTGGAGCAGGGGAAGAACCAGGGGAAGGGGTCGGCCATCCGCCGCGGCATCGCCGAGGCCACGGGCGACCTGATCCTCTTCCAGGACGCCGACCTGGAGTATGACCCGCGGGACTATCCGCGCCTGATCCGCCCGTTCCTGGAGGACGGCGCCGACGTGGTCTACGGCTCGCGCTTCCTGCCCAGCGAGCGCCGCCGGGTGCTCAACTTCCGCCACACCCTCGGCAACCAGCTCCTGACCAAGTTCAGCAACTGGCTCACCGACCTCAACCTGACCGACATGGAGACCTGCTACAAGGTCTTCCGGGCGCCCCTGATCAAGTCGATCCCGATCCGTTCCAACGACTTCGCCATGGAGCCGGAGATCACCGCCAAGGTCGCCAAGCGGGAGTGCCGGATCTTCGAGGTGCCGATCAGCTATCTGGGCCGCACCTACCGCGAGGGCAAGAAGATCGGCTGGAAGGACGGCTTCAAGGCCTTCCGCACCATGGTCAAGTACCGGCTGATCGACGACATCTACGCCGAGGACGAGTACGGCTCGCACATCCTCCACAGCCTCGAAAGGGCGCAGAATTTCAACCGCTGGATGGCCCAGGCGGTCGAGCCCCACGTGGGCGCCCGGGTGCTGGAGATCGGCGCCGGCATCGGCAACATCACCATCTGGCTGCTGCCGCGCGATTTCTACCTGGCGAGCGACATCAACCCGCACTACCTCGATTACCTGAGGAATCTCTCGCTGGGCAAGCCCTACCTCCATGTGGACCGCATCGACCTGGTGGACCCGGCCTGCTTCGAGCGTTGGCGGGGGCAGTTCGACACCGTGGTCTGCCTCAACGTCCTGGAGCACGTGTCGGACCCGTTGGCGGCGCTGCGCAACATCAACAGCGCCCTGACCCCCGGCGGGAGGGCGGTGCTCTATGTGCCGCAGGGGCAGAAGCTCTACTCCAGCCTCGACGAGGTGCTGGGCCACCGCTGCCGGTACTCGAAGGAGATGCTGGCCGGGGAGCTGCGCGAGACCGGCTTCGAGCTGGAGTCGATGCGCGACTTCAACCACTTCGCCATCCCCGGCTGGTACCTCAACGGCAAGCTCCTCAAGCGCCGCCGCTTCAGCCGCTCCCAGCTCAAGATCTTCAACATGCTGGTGCCGGCGATCCGCCGGGTCGACGGCGTGATCCCCGGCAAGGGGCTGGGGATCATCGCCGTGGCGCGGAAACCTGCCCAGGTCTGACCCCTCCTGTCTCTCTCCCTCCCCGGCTCCACACTCTCCTTTGTAGAGAGGCGGCGGATCGCCGCGAAAGGAGAGACGATGAACAAGCCCAAGCAGCCCAAGAAGCTCATGCTTTCCAAGGAGACCGTGCGGATGCTGGCCGACAGCGACCTCAAGGAGGTGGCCGGGGGCCATAGCGGGAATGAGGCCACGAAGTGCACGAGGTGCCAGACCTGCACGATCTGAATCCCTGGCCCGGCTCTTGCTGTAAGCTCCGGGCGCCATGAGTAACGATCGATCCAAAGGAACCGTCTGTGTCACCGGGGGGGCCGGGTTCATCGGCTCCCACGTCGCCGAAGCCTTCCTGGCCCAGGGACGCCGGGTGCTGATCATCGACAACCTGTCGGGGGGGCGGCGCGAGAACGTGCCGCAGGGGGCCGAGCTCCACGTCCTCGACATCCGCTCCAAAGAGGCGGCGGACCTGGTGCGCGAGTCCGGCATCGAGATCCTGATCCATCACGCCGCCCAGATGGACGTCCGCCGCTCGGTCGAGGACCCGATCTTCGACGCCGACGTCAACATCCTGGGGAGCCTGAACATGGCCGAGGCGGCCCGCCGCGGAGGCGTGCGCCAGATCCTCTTCGCCTCGACCGGCGGGGCGATCTACGGCGAGCAGGACTACTTTCCGGCCGACGAGAAGCACCCGGCGCGGCCGGTCTCGCCCTACGGCATCTCCAAGCGCTCCTTCGAGCTGTACCTGTTCTACTACCACGTCGCCTACGGGCTCGACGCCACCTGCCTGCGCTACGCCAACGTCTACGGCGAGCGGCAGAACCCGCACGGCGAGGCCGGGGTGGTCGCCATCTTCCTCAAC
>JAICSG010000902.1 GCA_025937035.1 Thermoanaerobaculia bacterium
AGCTCCCATCGCTGGTGGCGCCGATCCTGCGGGATGAGGCCGACCTGGTGATCGGCTCGCGGGTGCTGGGGCAACGGGAGAAGGGGGCGCTGCTGCCGCAGGCGCGGGCGGGGAACCTCGTGGCCTGCCTGCTGATCCGGCTCTTCTACGGCCACCGCTTCACCGATCTCGGCCCCTTCCGGGCGGTCCGCTGGGAAGCCCTCGAACGGCTCCACATGGCCGATCCCGATTTCGGCTGGACGGCCGAGATGCAGGTCAAGGCCGTGCGGCAGGGGCTGCGGTGCGTGGAGGTGCCGGTTTCGTATCGCAAGAGAGTGGGGGTTTCGAAGATCACGGGGACGATTTCGGGGACGGTGCGGGCGGGCTATAAGATTCTTTGGACGGTGGGGCGGCATGTCTGGCGATGATCATGGGTTGATGAGAGACGCCCCACGGGGCGTCTCTACAGTGGGGGGCACCCACCAACCCTCCGGACCCGACCACCCAATGTAGAGACGCCCCGTGGGGCGTCTCCTGACCAGGTACCGCGAATGACCCATAAGCCCCACCCCATCCGCGCCACCCTCGACGTCGAGGTCCGCTACGCCGAGACCGATCAGATGGGCGTGGTCCATCACGCCAACTACATCGTCTGGTTCGAGCTGGCGCGGACGCGCCTGTGCTCCGAGTCTGGCTTCCATTACGCGGACATCGAGAAGCTCGGCTATCTGCTGATGGTGACCGGCGTCGAGTCCCGCTATCACCGGCCGGCCCGCTATGGCGACGTGGTGCAGGTGGTCTGCTGGTGCGACCGGCTGGGGAGCCGGGGGATGCGCTTCGCCTACGAGGTGCGGAAGGACGGCGAGCGGCTGGCCACCGGCGCCACCGAGCACATCTGGATCGAGTCGGCGACCGGGCGCCCGTGCCGCACCCCCGAGCCGGTGCGCCCCCAGTTCGAGCGGCTGGCGGGGCTCGCTCCGGCCTGACCGCGCGCCTCAGGCGGCCAGCAGCGCCAGGCCCGCCATCTTGCGCAGGGTCTGCTCCAGCAGGGCGTCCAGGAAGGGGCTCCGCTGCTCCGGATCCAGCAGCGGCTCGCCGTCCCGGGTGATCGCCAGGCGGCCGGCCGCCACCTCGCCGGCCAGCACCTCCCGCAGGGCGGCGCGGTCGCGGGTGCCGTCGAGGTGTTGCAGGAGGACCCGGGCGAAGTCGTCGTCGAGCTTGAGGATGCGGCGGCGGGCGTTGGTCACGTAGGGGCTCAGGGCGGCCTCGCGGCGGGCCAGCTCGCTCGTCCTGGGACGCTCGCTCACGGTCTCCGTGCAGCGGGGCGGCAGCAGGTGGAGGTCGAGCAGGCCGCCGCAGTAGAGGGAGAAGAGCATGTCCGCCAGCAGCCCCTCCTCCACCGTGCCGCCGAGGAGGTCCTGGACGCGGCCCCGCAGGTCGGCGAAGGGGAGGGCCCGCGGCCAGGGCCCGGCCAGGGCCACGAGGAGGGCCTTGACCGGTGGATGGCTCACCGTGATGGCGCGGTCGCGCTCCCCCCGGAAGGGCTCGCCGGAAGTGGAACGGACGTCCGGCGCCGGCGACTCCGGCTTCAGGGACGAGGCGGCGTGGAGGCGCTCGATGCGCTCAGGCACCATCGTCAGCTCGACCGGCGGCCCCTGCCGGCAGAGGAGCGAGCGGCGGAAGGTGCGGTCGACCACGAAGTCGAGGGCCTGCTCCAGCTCGAGGCGGCCGGGGGCGAGGGCGCGCAGCCGCGCCTGGACCTCGGCCGGCAGCATCTCGATCTCCGCCAGCGGGGTGTCGGCGTCGGCGAGGTACTGGAGGCCGTGGCGCCCGGCGCGGGCCATGAATTGGTGGAACCAGACCGGCTCGTTGCTCTCCTCCAGGTATTCGTGGATCACGTAGCTGGGCCGGTCGCGGTGCTCGGAGAGCTGCGCGAGCCGCGCCCGCAGCAGGGAGGAGTAGACGTCGCCGGTCGCGGCCCCGGCCACCAGATCCAGGACGCCGAGAGCGCGGTCCGCCCGTTCGTAGGGGTCGGCGATGCCGCGGGTGTGGTAGGTCATCATCTCCCGCGCGATCAGGCGCTGGTGCCAGCCGGGGAGGGCGTTGTAGCTCACGTAGGCGACGCCGGCCGGCGCCAGGCATTCGCGGCAGGTCCGCAGCAGGGCCTCCTGGACCTCGGGGCCGACCCAGGAGTAGACGCCATGGGCGATCACGTAGTCGAATTCCCCGAGCGAGCCGCCGGCGTCCAGGAGGCTCATCTCCCGCAGCTCGACGTTGGCGATCCCCAGCGCCTCCAGCCGCCGTTGGCCGTCGGCGATCTGGCGCGGCGAGAGGTCGATCCCCAGGAACCTCCCCGCGGGCAGCTCGCTGGCCATGGGGATGAGATTGCCGCCGTCGGAGCAGCCGAGCTCCA
>JAICSG010000492.1 GCA_025937035.1 Thermoanaerobaculia bacterium
CTGCCCCTGATCCTGGTGCTCCTCTTCTTCGCGCTCTTCGACACGCTGGGGACGCTGATGGGGATCGCCCACGAGGCGGGCCTGCTGCGGGGCGGCGAGCTGCCGCGCCTCGGCCGGGCGCTCACGGTGGACGCCCTGGGAATGGTGGGCGGCGCCCTCTTCGGCACCTCGCCGGTGACCGCCTACATCGAGAGCGGCTCGGGCGTGGGGGTGGGGGCGCGGACCGGGCTCGCCAACGTGGTCACCGGCCTGCTGCTCCTCCTCTCGCTCTTCCTGACCCCGCTAGTCGGCCTAATCAGCCACGCCGACGCCGCCGGCCTGACCCCGATCACCGCGCCGGCCCTGATCCTGGTGGGGACCCTGATGGTGCGCGCCGTCAAGGAGATCGACTGGTCGGACATGACCGAGGCGGCCCCGGCCTTCTTCACGGCGCTGCTCATGCCCCTCACCTTCAACATCTCGCACGGCCTGGCGGCGGGGATCATCGTCTACGCCCTGGTCAAGCTGGCCGCCCGGCGGGGCCGCGAGGTGCACTGGCTGATGTACGCGCTGGCGGTGCTGTTCCTGTTGCGGTACGCGTTCCTGCCGGCTTGAGGCCGCCCTGCATGTAAGATGGCCGGGTGAGAGGACCTGACTCTTGGTAACCCGCAATCCCTTCCCTGGCGGCCGGACGGGCGGCTTCGGCGGCTTCGGCCTGGGCGGGCCGGCCCCCCGGGACGTGCTGATCATCCTCGGCGTCCTGTTCGTCACCTTCGCCCTACGCTTCTTCCAGTCGACGGCGATCGTGCCGGCCGTGCTGGAGCTCACCCCCCTCGCCTGGCGGGCCGGCTGGGTCTGGCAGCTCGCGACCTATCCGTACATCGGCGCCGCGGGATCGGGCCTGTTCTTCCTGATCGACCTGCTGATCCTCTACATGTTCGCCCGCGACGTGTTCTATGGGCTCTACCGCAAGCACTTCTGGCGGCTGATCCTGTGGAGCTCGATCGGCGGGGCGCTGGCGGCGGTGCTGGTCCACGTGCTGCTCACGTTCGCGGGGCTGCCCTGGGCCCCGGCGCCGTTCGCGATCATGCAGGGGCAGTGGATGCTCACCGCGATCATGGTCGCCGCCTTCGCCACGGCCCACCGGGATGCCACCATCTACCTATTCTTCTTCCTGGCGATCCCGGCCCGCTGGATGCTCCTGGTGGAGATCCTCTTCGCTTTCATGGCGTTCCTGTTCTCCAAGGACCTCCCGGGTTTCGTGGGGATCTGCGCCGCGGTGGGGCTCTCCTACCTCTACGTCCGCTCCAGCGGCTCGCTCCGCGGCGGCAGGAGGTCGCTCCGTGAGATGCGGCTGCGGCTGGAGAAGTGGTGGATCCAGCGCAAGCTCGACCGCGCCCGGCGCAAGCGCGGCTTCAAGGTGATCCCGGGCGACAAGGGGCCGAACGTGCGCAAGGGGCCCTGGGTCAACTGAAGATGAATCTCGATCTGGAGGAAGCGTTCGACGTCCTGAGGCGCACGCCCGCGGTGCTGGACGTCCTGCTGCGCGGCGCCAGCCCTTCCTGGCACGAGGCCGACGAGGGGCCCGACACCTGGAGCCCGAAGACCGTCGTGGGGCACCTCATCCACGCCGACGAGACGGACTGGATCCCTCGCGCGCGGATGATCCTCGATCACGGCGACTCCCTGCCCTTCGAGCCGTTCGACCGCTTCGGCCAATTCACCCGCTTCGCCGGCTGGCCGCTGGACCGCCTCCTGGACCGCTTCGCGGAGGTCCGCGAGGCCAGCCTGGAGACCGTCCGCGGCTGGCGGCTGACTGGCGACCAGCTCGCTCTGCCGGGCCGCCACCCCGAGCTCGGTCCCGTGACCCTCCGCCAACTGATGGCCACCTGGGTCGTCCACGATCTCACCCACCTCGCCCAGATCAACCGGGTCATGGCCAGGCAGTACAAGGAAGAGGTGGGGGGCTGGGCGGCGTATCTGTCGATCTTGCAGAGATAGGGGCTACCCCGGCCGCACCCCCTTGGGCAGCAGCACCCACAGCTTCCCGCGGTGCTTCATCCGCCCCGCCAGGGCCTCGGCTTCGGGGCCGAAGCCCCAGAAGAGGTCGCCGCGCACGGGGCCGCGGATGGCGCCGCCGGTGTCCTGGGCGACGAGGAGGCGGTGGAGCTTGCGGTCGGGCTTCGCCGCCTCGGGGTCGGGCACGCCCGCCGAGAGCCAGAGGGGCACCCCCAGCGGCAGATAGTTGAGGTCGACCGCCATCGAGCGGCCCGGGGTGAGCGGCACCCCTTCGGCCCCCATCGGGCCCTCCCCCTTCACCTCCCGGAAAAAGACGTAGGAGGCGTCCTTCTCCAGGACCTCGTCGATCCTGTCCGGATGGGCCTCCAGCCAGGCGCGGATCGTCTGCAGCGAGACCGTCTCGGGATTCAGGGCGTGGCTCTGGATCAGCGCCTTGCCGATCGAGGTGTAGGGGTGGCCGTTCTGGGCGGCGTAGCCCACCCGCATCTCGCCCCCTTCCTCCAATTCGACCCGGCCCGAGCCCTGGACCTGGAGGAAGAAGGCGCTGACGGGATCGTCCACCCAGACGATCTCCAGCTTGCGGCCGGCGAGCGCCCCCTGGTCGATCGCCCGGCGGTCCGCGAAGGGGACGAGCGAGCCCTCCTCGACCTTGCCGGCGATCCGCTTGCCCTTGAGGTCGTCGCGGAAGCGGCCGAGATCCACCATCACCAGCTCCGGCGGCCGGCCGTAGAGCGGCACGGTGTAGCGGCCGTGGCGCCTGCGGCTGCCGTGGAGCAGGGGCTCGTAGTAGCCGGTGAAGAGCCCCAGGGGGTTGCGGTTGTTGCGCGCCGACCAGGGCTGGAAGCGGGTCTCGAAGAAGCGCCGGACGCCCTCGCGGTCCCCCGCCGGGATGCCCGCGGCCTCGGCACAGAGGGGCCGCCAATCCTCGGCCCTGCCGGCGGCGATCTCGCTCCCCTTGTCGCTGACCGGCGCGCCGTCCGGCAGGGCTTCGATCCTCTGGCAGGAGCGCAGGAAGGCGGGGAGGGCCTGCTCGACCGCGTCGTCGCGCCATCCCGGGAGGTCCTGGAAGGCGGCCGGTTTCAGCACCAGCCGGTCCTGGGCGGGGAAGATCTCGAACAGATTGACGATCCCCTCCCGGCTGGCGGCGTTGCGGGTCAGCCAGAATCCCGCCACCAGGGAGCCCACCACCAGCAGGACGACGAGGAGCAGGACGATGGTGCGGCGGGACATGCCTCGCTCAGACCCCCATCTCGCGCAGGCGGCTCAACATGCGCTGGACGTGGGTGCCCCGCCAATAGACCCGGCCGCACTCGGGGCAGGCGCGGAAGGTCTCCTGCGTGCGGGCCACCCAGGGGGGAACGCGGGCGCGGGCCGCCTCGGCGTCGAGGGGCTCCAGCGGCGCGTTGCAGCGCAGGCAGCGGCCCAGGAGGCGGTCGGGATCGGGGCGGAGCTCCAGCTCGGTGAGCACCTGGCGGAGCTGCTCGGCCACATCGTCCGAGCGGATCAGCAGGTGATTGCGGGCGAGCCGGCGTTGGGTAAGGCGGCGGTCGCGGGTGAGGATGGTCCGCCCCTCGGCCACGGCCCGCTCCACCAGCTCGGGGTCGTTGAGCGCGGGGTCGTAGGTGACGTCCACGTCCAGCGCGCGCAGCCAGCGGGCGAGGGCCCCGAGCATGGCGTCGGCGAAGAGGCGAGGTTGGGGTGGCAGGTCGCTCAAAGTCAGAGAGTCGTCAGCGCCCGTGACGGGCAATGAGCTCCCGGACGGCAGGCACCAGCTCCGTGGGGACTTCCATGACCGTCTGGGTCCGGTCTTCGAAGGCGGCCTCATCCTCGGCCACCGCCTCGGCCTCGGACTGCTCTTCGTAGTGAGCCAGGACCCGGCGGACCCGGTCCTCGTCCCAGCCCGGAGGAAATCTGTTCTGCTTCACTTTCTCCTCCTCCGGCGGCGGTAGGCCGCCAGCGGCTTTCCTACTAGATCATACGCCGTTATGACGAACACGCTCTGGGGAATCGAGTCGGGAACATAGACGACCTTCAAGTGCCGCCCGATCTCCGTCTGCCCTACCGCGATCCGGGCACCGTCGTCTCCCGGGCGGTCTTCACCCGGCCGGCGGAGCACGTCCTCCACCTCATCCTCGCTCACGTTGTGGCGATAGATGTGGGGCGTCTCAGTTTCCGGGTCAACGTA
>JAICSG010001057.1 GCA_025937035.1 Thermoanaerobaculia bacterium
CCCGCCGGATAGCCGCCCACCTGCTCCTGGGCCCAGGTGGCGAACAGCACGTCGAGCTGCCGGCGGGCGAGCTCGCGCACCGCGGGCTGCGGCGCGAGGTCGGCGAGCTGCAGCAGGCCGGTGATCGAGAGGGCGATGTATCCGGGGCTCTCCGCCTCGTACCAGCCGTCGCGGTCGTGCGCCTGGAGGAAGGCCTCGGCGTAGGCCCCCCAGCCCTTCGCGGTGGGCGAATCCGGGGTTCCCGCCACGACCTGGGACACCAGGCTGCGGGCCATGCTGATCATCCGCTGATTCTCGGTGTCGGCGAACGACCACGGGTCGCGGACCTGCTCCTCGCCGGGCGGCGGCGCGGCGTTCGAGACCGCCGCCCGCAGGCGGGCGAGGAGGCGGGGCGGCAGCTCCTGAGGGTATTGCAGGGCCACCCGTTCCAGGGGGAGCTGAGCGCGCGCGCACTGGTTGGTGTGCCACTTCGTGCAGAAGTCGAGCGCCTTGGCCACGTAGCGGGCCCCCTCCTCGCGGAGCTTCGGCGCGTCGGGCCCCCCTTGCGAGGCCAGAGCGAAGAGAGCCAGCGCGCCGGTCGCCCGCGGCTGCGGGCTCTCCCCGGCGGGCCTCCCCTCCCAGCGCCGGATCTGGTCGAGCTGCCTTTGCAGATAACCGATCTCGCGCTCGGAGAGCTTCTTCCAGGGCTGATCGGGGCTCGGGGCCGGGGCCGCCGCCGGAGCCGGCTTTTTGAGCGGCGCCGCGGGCGCGCAGGCGAGCAGGAACGCCAACACGGCGCAGACCGCGCCAGCCCGGCTGGGGCGGGTCGGAATCCTGGGGTGCTGCTCCGTCTCTGGCATCGTCGCGCTCCTCGCCGGGAGACCCTCATGCAGGATCGGGGCCGGGGGTATCATGGATCTTGCAAGAGAGGCTCGCATGAGCGATTTACACGTGGACTGGGGAGCCCTGCTGAAGCTGCTGATGACGGTCGCCGTCATCGCCCTGATCCTCGCCGGGCTCGTGCTGGCCCTGGCCTTCCGCACCCTCCGCCGGGTCCGTCACCGCGTGCCGACGAACGCCGACTTCTTCACCACCGTGCGCGCGGTGCCCCTCTCGCTGGTCATCGGCCTCGACCTCCTCGACCTGGCGCTCGACGTCCTCTCGGCGCCGATCATCTGGATGATCCTCGGCCGCTACAACCTCCAGGCCCTGCGCAACGTCGCCACCGTCGAGGCGCTGATCCCGATCTCCGCGCCCATCCCCACCCTGACCCTGGCCTGGCTGGCCGCGCGGATCTTCAAGCTCGGGGAGCCGCACGATCCGGACCTCATCGAGACCCGCCGGATCGGGCCGGACACCTACGTGCCCCGGCCGCGCGGATGAGCGTGGCAGATTTCTTGCTGTAGAGGCTCCGCGAGCCTTGCGGTTGCTCCAACCGCCGAAATTTCAACGACTTCCAGGAAAGGAGCACGGGATGGACTTCGCGGAGCGCTCCCAAGTGATGTGGGCAGGCATCGTCGCCTTCCTGCCGAGCCTGTTCGGTGCCATTCTGATCCTGTTGATCGGCCTCGTCATCGCCAAGCTCCTCGAGAAGGGGACCGACGCCCTGCTGGAGCGTCTGCACTTCGACGAGGCGCTCGACCGCGGCGGCGTCAACCGCACCCTGGCGCGCGCCGGCACCAAGCTGGACCCCTCAAGCCTGGTGGCCCGGCTCGTCTTCTGGACGGTGGCCCTGATCGCGATCCTGATGGCCAGCAACGCCCTCGGCCTCACCGCCGTCTCGGCGATGTTCTACTCCCTGATCGCCTACATCCCGCGGGTGATCGTGGCGGTGCTGATCCTGATCCTCGGCATGGTGCTGGGCGAGTTCGTCAAGGACGTGATCGCGGCCTCGATGGGCGGCGTCTCCGGCTTCTCCGTCCTGGGCAAGGCGGCCAAGGGGGTGATCGTGGCGCTGGCCCTCTTCATGGCGCTCGA
>JAICSG010000062.1 GCA_025937035.1 Thermoanaerobaculia bacterium
CAGGCGGTCCGGAGCGGCGATCTCCATCTTCAGATCCTTGGCGGTCAGGAGGGGCTCGTGGCTCTCGGCCACGGTGCGCACCAGGGCGTCGATCTCCACCGGCTCCATCTCGGGCCTCTCGCGGCGGTTCTCCAGCCGGGCCAGCTCCAGCATGCGGTCCACGATGCGGGCGATCCGCTCGGCCTCGGTGCGGATGTTGGCGAGGAAGCGGGCCTGCTGCTCGCGGGGCATCCCCTCCTGGAGGAGCTCCGCCGCGCCGCGGATGGCCGAGAGCGGGCTCTTCAATTCGTGGGTGAGGGTCTGGACGTACTCCTCCGCGTATTGCCGCCCCTCCAGCGCCTCCTGCATGCGGCGCAGCGCCAGCCCCAGATCGGCGATCTCGGTGCTCCCGAGCCGGGGGAAGGGCGGGTGCTTGCCGAGCCGGATGCCGTCCGCGTAGCGCGCCAGGCGGTCGATGGGACGGGTCAGCAGGTAGGACAGGATCAGGCTCAGCAGCGCCACGGCGCCGATGGTGAGGAGCCCCGCGCGGACGAAGGCCGGCCGGGCGAGCTGCAGGAAGGCGTCGATGCTGGCGGTGGGCTCGACCACGGTGAGGGCGCCGACCACGCGGCCGTTCTGGCGGATCGGCGCGGCGACGTAGAGCGCGGTCGAGAACGGATCGTTGGGGTTCTGCACGGTGGCGCGGGCGCCATACTTTCCTTCCAGGGTGTTCTTGACGTCATGGAACCGGCTGTAGTCCTGGCCCACCGCGCTGGGATGGCGCGTGTCGAGCACCACCTTTCCATTGGCGTCGGTGATGTAGAGGTTGAGGTCCACGGCCGGTTTTTTGAGATCGTAGATCTGGGCGGACAGCTGCCGGGCATAGGCGCGGTCGAGCATCGCGTCGAGGCTGGCGTAGGTGAAATCCGGCCGCGCCATCTGCTGCTCGACGAGGGTCGCGAGGAGGTTGGAGGAGTCGACCAGCGGCTCTTCCACGCTCTCCAGATAGCGTGTGCGGAGGGTCGTCCAGATCCAGTCGGTGGTGAAGTAGAGGCAGACCGCGAAGATGGTGAGGTAGAAGAGGAAGATGCGGAGGCCGAGCTTCATGGTCTCTACAGTCCTTCCTTCAACGAATACCCCATCCCCCGGTGGGTCGCGATCGGATCGGCGTCGTGCCGGATGTCGCGGAGCTTGGCGCGAATATTTTTGACATGGGCATCGACCGTGCGGTCCAGGCTGGCCTCGGGGGCGTCCCAGACCAGCTCCAGGAGCTCGTCGCGGCTGTAGACGCGGCCGGGCCGCTTGAGCAGCACGGCGAGCAGCTTGTATTCGTAGCGCGACAGCTCGAGGGGCTTGCCGAAATAGGTGATCTGCCGCCGCTCCTCGTCGAGCTTGAAGGCGGTGCCGGGCTGGGGCTGCGGGGCGCCGTTGCCGGAGCGGGCCCGCCGCAGCACGGCCTTGGCGCGCGCCGCCAGCTCCCGCGGGCTGAAGGGCTTGGTCACGTAGTCGTCCGCCCCCAGCTCGAGGCCGACGACGCGGTCCACCTCGCCGCTGCGGGCCGTGAGGAAGATGACCGGCACGTCGTGCCGCTGCCGGATGCGCCGGCAGACCTCGACGCCGCTCACGTCCGGCAGGCCGATGTCGAGCACCACCAGGGCGACCGGCTGGCTGTCGAGCACCTCGACCACGCCCGCGCCCGTCTCCAGGCGCAGGCAGCGGAACCCTTCGGATTCGAGGGCATATTGGATCGTGTCGGCGATGGCCGGCTCGTCCTCGACCACCAGGATCGTGGGTTTTTCCATCAAGGGTCTCCTGCTCGTCTCACCCTGAGCACCGCCCACCAGCCTCCCAGGAACAGCGCTGTGATCAGGGATACCATCATGGCATGCTCCGCGTACCGCGCGCCCGGGTGGCCGGTCAGGAGCGGCACCAGCAGGGTCATGCCGAGGTAGGCGCCGGCCACCAGAAGGCCTCCGGCGCGCCGGCCTCCGGTGAGCCGGTCGAGCAGGGTGTAGAGCCCCCAGAGGGCGCCCAGATAGATCAGGATGCCCAGGAGACGGTGCGCCTGGGCCGGGGTGAGGCCGGCGACGGGGCCGAGGCGGTAGAGCTCCACCGCGGCCACGATGCGCAGGGTGTTGACGGCGAGGGTGGCGAGGTAGGCCCCGGCCAGCGAGCCCAGCCACCAGCCGAGCCGCGCCCGGGGGGAGCGCAGCCGGTGGACGAAGCCGAGCACGGAGATGGTCAGCACCAGGATCAGGAAGTTCACCCCCGCGCAGGCCGGAGCGATGACGTACGAGCCGTCCGGCGACACCCAGCCGGCGGCGGAGTGGAAGGTGAGCGTCTCGCCGCGCAGCCAGCCCACGGCGCGGGCCGTCGGCGCGAGGATCCAGGAGAGATCCGCGGCCGAGGCCCGGCTGTAGGCCAGCTTCAGACCGTAGGCGGCGGCGAGCGCCGCCGCCCAGGAGATCCAGGGACGCCTCATCACCGGCTCGCGCGCCGCGTCCGCATCCGCATCCGCGCCACGGCGGCCAGGCCGAGGATCAGGGTGCCGAGGGCGATCAGCACCGGCAGCTCCGGCTCGGGGACGCCCACGGCGCTGTTCTCGACCCCCCGCGGCAGGGGCAGCGGCTGGTCGACGTTTTTCGCGTCGCCTTCCTGGTTCCGCACCTTCTCGTGGACCGCGATGAAGGAGGTGTAGGCGGTCAACAGCTCATATTTAAGCCCGAGCCCGGTCACCGCCTGACGGTTGGCCTCGTCGCGCTCCGCGCCGTAATCCGAGAGGCGGGCCACCCGCGCCCGCGCCCAGAGATAACGGAGCGCCTGGTTCTCCGCGGACGGCTTGGCGTCGGCGACGTCGAAAACCTTTTCAAATTTCCCGTCGCCGCCCATGCCGGTGACGCGGATCGTGCCGGAAGGCTTGCCCTTCCATTTGCCGAAGATCACCAGCGGACGGTCGGCGAACAGATCGGGGACCGACAGCGGCTCGACGTCGGAGGTCTGGAAATCCTCGGTCTCGACCCCCACGTGGGTGAGCACGGGGGATCTCACATAGTCCCGGAAACGCTTCGCCATCTCCCTGGCCTCGCCCGGCTCGATGACGATGAACGGCTCGCCCTGGCCGGCGTGGGCCATCCCTTCGATCAGGCCGCGGTTGACGGAAGACCCGATGCCGAAGGCGAACAGGTTGGAGCGGTTGAGCCGGGTGCGGATCTGCTCGCAAATGCTGGCCTCCGCCTCCACGAAGCCGTCGGTGATCACGATCATCGTGCGCGAGACGCCCGCCGTCTCCGGCAGCGCCATGGCGCGGTCGAGGGCCGCGCCGAGCTCGGTCTCGCCGCCCCCCTGGGCGCTCTCGACCTCCGCGATCACCTGCGGGACGTTCTCCGGCGTGGCGGGCAGCGATTGCGGAGCGATCAATTTCGAGGCGCCGGAGAAGAGGAGCACGTTGAAGCGGTCGGTCGGCCTGAGGTTGCCGATCAGCTCGGTCATCAGCGTCTTCGCCGTATCGAGCGGGAAGCCGTGCATGGAGCCGGAGACGTCGAGCACGAAGATATATTCACGCTGCGGGATCTGGGCCGGCGCCACGCGCCTGGGCGGCTGCACCATCAACAGAAAGAAATTCTCGTCCTGGCCCGGCTGACCGGGCTGACCCGGATAGAGCAGAAGGCCGGTCTGCACCTGCTGCCCGGCCAGGCGGTAGCGCAGGATGTAGTCCCGGTTGCCGCCGTCCGTTTCGCGGGGATCGAGGCGGACCCTGGCCGTAGTGCCGTCCTCCCAGTCCACGTGCGTCTGGTGGGACGGAGTGAGGATCTCGTCGATGGGCATGCCGGCGGCGATGCGGGTCTCGATATTGAATTCATAGGCTGGCTTCTCCTTTTCGTGCAGGTAGGGGCTCTTCACCCAGCCGCTGCTCTCTTCCGCTTTCGATTCCGGCGCGTTCGAATAGCGGGGGCCGGCCACGGTGGGGTAGACGAATTCATAGATGCCCTCGGTGGGTACGAGGAGCTCGCTGTAGTGGAGCTCGACGCGGATCTCGTCCTGCGGCATGACGTTGGCCACGCTCATGCTGAAGACGTTGGCCCGCTGCTGCTCCAGCAGGGCCGCGCTCTTGCCCTCCGCCTTGGCAGCCTCGAATTCCTGTTTCGCCTGCTGCTTCTCGCGGATTTTGGCGCGGATGCGCTCGTTGCCCACCTGCAGAGTCATGCCGTGGACGGCGGCGCGGGTAGAGGCGGGAAAGACGTACCGCGCGTTCAGGGGGCGGCTCCCCTCGTTGCGATAGACCTGAGTGACGACCACGTCGGCGATCACGCCCGCGATGTGGACGTCGGCCCTGGTCTCCTTGAGCGGGAGCTTGTCGACGGCGGGGTCACCATTCTCGACGAAGAAATACGGCGAAAGGGTGCGGTCCTGATCCTTGCCCTGGGCCGCGCGAGCGGGAGCTCCCGGGAGCGCGACCAGGAGCGCCAGCCCGAGAAACAGGAAACCTATCTTCCATGACCGTTTCATTTCATCCTCCTTGGCGGGCGGTGCGCCTCGCCATGGAGGGAGTCTGCGGGTCACAGAAGAAGGGTGTATGAACGGGTCGTGAAGAATCGGGGAAAGATTGTGGCGGAGGAGCTCACACGGGCTGACATGGACGGGCACGGACACGCAAGGACGGGAACGCGTGTCCGTCCCTGGTGGTCCGTGATTCGTCTGGGCTCAGACCAGCACCGAGTCGCTCGGCACAGTTTCCAGGGATGCGGGGGCCGCCTGGAGCAGCGGCAGCCGGACCACGAATTCGCTGCCGCACCCCGGGCCGTCGCTGTGGGCCTCGATGCTGCCGCCGTGCAGGTCGACGAGGGTGCGGACCAGCGTCAGGCCGATGCCGAGGCCGCCCCGGGCCTGCTCCCGGGAGTCTGGGGCCTGGATGAAGGGCTCGAAGATCCGCTCGCGCAGCTCCGGCGTCAACCCCACGCCGTCGTCGCGCACGCTCAGCCACAGGTCCGTCCCCTCCACGCGCGCGCTGAGTGAGATGTTGCCGTCGGGCCGGGTGTACTTGGCGGCATTGTGCAGGAGGTTGCCCACCACCTGCACCAGGCGCGTGGAATCGCCGGTCAGGGTGGTGGGCCCGGCGGGCAGGTCGAGGGTCAGGCGGTGTCCCCGTTCTTCGATCAGCGGGCGGACGAGCTCGACCGCCTGCTCGACGAGCGTGCCGAGCTCGACCACCGTGGTCTTGATCTCGATCTTCCCCTGGTTGATGCGGGCGATATCGAGCAGGTCGTCGACGAGCCGCGACATCCGCGCCGACTGGCGAGCCACGATCTCGCGCGTGCGGGGCAGGTACGCGGGGTCGTAATTGCTCAGGCGTATCAGCTCCGCTGCATTCACGATCGCCGCCAGCGGGTTGCGGAGCTCATGCCCGAGCATCGCCAGGAACTCGTTCTTGCGGCGGTCGATCTCGGCGAGCTGCTCGAGCCTCTGCTGGCGCTCCGCTTCCAGGCGCACCCGGTCGGTGACGTCGCGCGTGAAGCACCGGGTATGGATGAACTTGCCGTTCTCGAACAGGACGTTGGAGTGGATCTGCACGTGCTTGAGCGAGCCGTCCCGACAGCGCAGCGTGGCCGTACAGTCGTAGAGCGCCTCGCCGCTCTTCAGCGTCTCCAGGATCCGTTGGATGGCTTCGCGGTCGGCGTGGAACTCGATGATGCTGTGGCCGATGTACTCTTCAGGCGAATAGCCGAGCATGTCGAGCTCGGCCTTGTTCGCCCACAGGATCGTGCCGTCGGCGCCGACCTTGTGCAGACCCTCGACGGCGTTCTCCAGAAAATCCGACAGCTCCCGCTCTCGTTCGCGCAGCGCCTGCTCGACCTGCCGGCGCCGGGCGACCTCGGTCTCCAGGGCGGCCGCCTTCTGCTGGAGCCTGGCGATCTGGCGCTGGAGCTCGTCCGGAATGGCGGTCCCGATGAAGCTCTCCGCGGGCCGCACCCCGGAGTGGACATCGCAGACCTGAAAGAAGAGGGGGCCCTGCTCCTCCTGGCCGAAATTCCGCATCGGGTAGGCGCACAGCAGGGAAAACGAGTGGGCTCGGAGAAGGCCGTTCCACAGCTCCTCCAGGTGAAGGGCGGCCTCCTGCTTGCCGTCCTCCCATAGCAGGGCCACCATCTCGCCGAAGGCGCGCATCGGCCGGTTCCCGTTCTGCGCCCGCTGGAGGAGATCCTCGATGATGGCGGTGAAGCGTTGCTCATCGGGCCAACCATCGACCATGAACCGCGAGAGCGTCTCGGCCGCGTCCAGGGCGATGCACTGTCCGTCGCACATTTCCAGCCGCTGTGCGAGCTCGTCGAGATGGGGCCGGGTCGCAATGACGATCCCAGCCTCTCCAGCCCGCAGGCCCACGCCAATGAATTCGGCCACCTGATCGATGAGGAAGGCGTCGTTTTCGTAGAGCTGGACCAGATGCTCGTGAGCCGAGGGGGAGCGCTGCATAGCAGAAGTGTAAGACATGAATCGGCATGCAGCAAAAAATGTGCCGAATGGTACCCACGTTTCACGCCGCCAGCGGCAGCCGCACCCGGAACGTCGATCCCCGGCCCATGCGGCTCTCCACGTCCACCTGGCCGCCGTGGGCCTGGGCGATGTGCTTGACGATGGCGAGCCCCAGGCCGGTGCCCCCCTCCTCGCGGGCGCGCCCCTTGTCGACCCGGTAGAAGCGCTCGAAGATGCGGGGGATCGACTCGGCCGGGATGCCGATGCCGGAGTCGCTCACCTCCAGCAGGGCCTCGGCGCCGCAGCGCCCCAGGCGGACCGTGATCTTGCCGTCCGGCCGGTTGTACTTGATGGCGTTGTCGAGCAGGTTGAGGAGGAGGCGCTCGAGGCTCCCGGCGTCCCCCTGGACCGCCGGCACCTCCTCTTCCTGGAGCTCGATCTCGACCCGCTTCTCGCGCGCCGCGGGGGTCAGGAGCTCCACGGCGCGGCGGGCCACGGCTTCGAGATCGACCGGCTCGCGCTCCAGCGCCGCGTCCATCCCCTCCAGGCGGGAGAGGATCAGCAGGTCGTCGAGCAGCTCCTGGAGGCGGCGGCACTGGCTGAGGATGCGGTCGGTGAAGCGGCGGGCGGTGGGGGGCTCGTCGAGGGCGCCGTCGCGCAGGGTCTCGGCGTAGCCGCGGATGGCCGCCAGCGGGGTCTTGAGCTCGTGGGAGACGTTGGCCACGAAGTCCCGCCGCATGTCGGCCACCCGCGTCAGCTCGGTGGTGTCGCGGGCGGCCACCACCGCCCCGCGCTCGCCGCCGGAGAGGACGGCGCTGGTCAGCAGCAGGGTCCGCCGCTCGGGCGAGGGGAGGACGATCTGCGAGCTCTGGGGCTGCCGCTTGCGCAGGGTGTCCTCGATCAGCCGGGCGAAGCCGGGGTGGCGGATGATCTCCGGCACCGGCCGGCCCGTGAAGTCCCCCATCAGGTCGAAGAGCTCGTAGAAGGCCGGGTTGATCATCTGGGCGCGGCCGTCGCGGTCGACCACCAGGACCCCCTCGGACATGCTGGCGAGGATCTCCTGGAGGTTGTCGCGCTCGCGGCTCATGGCGTCGAGCTGCTGCTCGGAGGTGGCGGCGAGGCGGTTGAGGGCGAGCGCCAGGGCGGCGAGCTCCTCCTCGTCCGGCACGGCGACGCGGGAGATGCGCCCCCGGGCGAGGTCCTGGGCGCCGGAGATCAGGCGCGAGACCGGCTCGAAGAGGCGGCGGTCGAGCCAGAGCGAGGTGAAGAGGATGGCGATGCCGGCGGCCAGGACGGCGAGCCCCATGGCGGCGGCGAGCCGGGTCTTGAGCGCGTCGAGCTGCTCCAGGGGCTCGGCCAGACGGAGGATCATCACCTCTCCCCTGGGGCCGGAGAGGGTGCGGGCCACGTAGACGTAGGTGTTGCCCGTGGTGGCGCTCCGGCGGACGTTCATCCCCCGGCCGCCGGCGAAGGCGGCGCGCACCTCCGGGCGGTTGCGGTGGTTCTGCAGCTCCCGCACGTGCTCTGGCTCGACCGAGCTGTCGGCCAGCACCACGCCGTCTCGGCGGATGAGGGTGATCCGGATTCCGCTGTCGGCGCCGAGCTGCCCGGCCCAGCTCTCCAGGTTGGTCCTGGGATCGGCCAGCCGGTCGCGGGCGATCGGCGCCAGCAGGTCGAGCATGTCGTAGAGCTGGACGGCGGCGGTGCGCTGGAGGAGGCTGGGCAGCAGGGACCAGAGGAGCACGGTGGCGGTGACCACGGCGGCCAGCGCGGGCCAGAAGGGCGCGAGCCGCAGCTTCGGCGGCAGGCTCAGCAGCCGCACCGGCTTCAGGGCCTCAGACGGTAGCCGACGCCGATCACCGTCTCGACGCGGTCGGCCTCGGGACCCAGCTTGCGGCGCAGCCGCCGGATGTGGGTGTCCACGGTGCGGCTGTCGATGTCCTCGGCGTAGCCCCAGACGTCGGAGAGGAGGGTGCCGCGCGTCTGCACCCGGCCGGCCCGCTCCATGAGCAGCCGCAGCAGCCGGAGCTCGGTGGCGGTCAGCGCCACTTCCTTGCCACGCACCCGGAGCTGGTGGGCGGCCACGTCGAGCTGGATGCCGCCGATCTCCAGCTTGTCGCTGGGGACCTCCTCGGGCTGGAGGCGGCGCAGCACCGCCTTGACCCGCAGCACCACCTCGCGGGGGCTGAACGGCTTGCTGATATAGTCGTCGGCCCCGAGCTCCAGACCCACGATGCGGTCCACCTCCTCGCCGCGAGCGGTGAGCATCACGATCGGGATCCGCGAGGTGGCGGCGTCCCGTTTGAGCAGCCGGGTCAGCTCCAGGCCGTCGACCCCGGGGAGCATGAGGTCGAGCAGGATCAGATCGGGGGCCTGCCGCCGCAGGGACTCGAGACCGCTGTCCCCGCGGTGGGCGACCTCCACGTCGAAGCCCTCCTTCTCCAGGTTGTACTCCAGCACCTCGGCGATGTCGGGCTCGTCCTCGATGAGCAGAATTCGTTCGCGTGCCATGTGACAAAAAGGCTACCACGCGTCTTCCACATCCAATGCGGAAAAACCTGTGGAAAAACCCCCTGAAACCGGGACCAAAGGCCTGATTCCCGGGCCTTTCCACGCTTTGACCAGAGTCATGTGCAATGGCGCGTAAACGACTGATTTCATTGTACTTTCGCCTGGGTTTCTCCTCGCCGGCGGACGCTTGACGGATCATCCATGGCGTGTTTTCCACAGATTCGGAGTGAAATCCCTGCAAAAGTCTTGTTAAGTCTTTGTGACGGAGGATGTTACTGGAGTGTGACAGCGGTTGTCAGAGGTGCTTTTGCGTAAGAAGTTCTTACAAGGGGTTGTAAAAAGGACAGACATTTCCGGACTTACTCCGCCACCTCCAACCCCTGGCGCAGGCGCAGGTCGCGGTCGAAGACCTTGGCGAAGAGGCGGGAGTGCTCGCGGGCGGCTTCGAGCTCCAGGTCGACCGAGTAGCGGGAGAGGACCTCCAGGGTGGCCTTGCGGCCGCGGATGGCGCAGTAGATCTCCTCGACGCGCGAGGCGTGGGTGCGGTCGAGGGCGTCGGCCACGCGCAGCAGGGCGGCGAGCTTGCGGATGGTGCGCTGCTGCCAGGGCTTGAGGAGGGCCATGTTGGGGTGGCTCGCCTTGGGGGCCGAGCCGCGGTGATAGCGGGCGACGTTGGCGATGATCTCGATCTCCCGCTGGTCGAAGGCGTCGAGCACCGCGTTGGTGATCAGGTAGTAAGCGTGCTTGTGGTGCCCCTTGTAGTGGATGGAGTAGCCGATGTCGTGGAGCAGGGCGGCGTACTCCAGCCATTCGCGCTCGCGGGCCCCCAGGCCGTGGAGGGAGGCGGTGAGGTCGAACAGGCGCAGGGCCAGGCGGGCGGTCTGCTGGTTGTGCCGGTAGACCGTCTCAGAGCGGCCGGCGAGCTGCAGCACCTGGCGGCGGCGCAGATCCTCGGGCTCGGCCGCCGGGGGGATCGGCTGGCCCAGGGCGGCCAGCACCAGCCCCTCGCGCAGGGCGCGGTCGGAGACCTGGAAGCGGTCCACCCCGGCGTGGGCCACCAGGGCCTGGAGGAGCACGGCGCCGGCCAGCAGGCTGTCGGAGCGCGGGCCGCCCACGGGCGGAAGGTCGGCGATCTGCCGCCGCTTGAGGGGGCGGAGCCGCTCGACCAGGGCCGCCAGATCGCGGGTCCGCACCTCGCGGGCGCCGGAGACCTCCTTCCAGGGGCGGTCGGCGAAGTAGTCGATCAGGTCGGCGCAGCAGACGGCGGTGCCGGAGGTGGCGACCAGCCGCTCGACTGGCCCCTTGGGCACCCGCTCGGCGAGCTTCCTGTCGATCCTCCGGCGGAGCTTGTCGAGAGACGCGGGGCTCGCCGGATCGCCCGCGAGATCGGCGGCGCAGCGCAGGGAGCCGAGGGTTCGGCTCACCACCTGGCCGAGCTCGCCGGCCTGACTGGTGATCCACTCGGTGCTCCCCCCGCCCACGTCGACGATCACGGCGGTGTCCGGCCCCAGGTCGACCACCTCGCGCACGGCGCGGAAGATGAGCTGCCCCTCCTCGACGCCGGTGAGAAGGCGGACGTCGAGGCCGGTCAGGGCCTTGACCCGGGCCAGGAAGTCGGCGCCGTTGGCCGATTCGCGCACCGCGCTGGTGGCGACCGCCACCACCCGCTCGGCGCCGCGGAGGCGGGCGATGGTGGTCATCTTGGCCAGCGCCTCCAGGCCGTCCTGCATCGCCTCCTCGGAGAGGGCGCCGTCGCTTAAGGACGGCTTGCCCAGGCGGACCATCTCGCGCTCGCGTCCCAGCAGCCGGTAGCCCCCGTTGGGCGCCGCCTCGGCCACCACCATATGGATGGAGTTCGAGCCGATGTCGATCGCCGCCAGGCGCGCGGTGTCCTCCACGGTAGCGCTCACGGGGTCATTCTAGACGGTACCCGCCCGGCGGGACGGGAAACCGGGGGAGCTGTCACACCGCGGTCACGCGAGATGTGGCAAGATTTCGCCCGTGGCCGAGCCGAATCGAGTCGAGACGCTGGAGAGACCCGTGGCCGAGGGGGAGCCGCTCTTCCTCAACCGGGAGCTCTCCTGGCTGGAGTTCAACGCGCGGGTGCTGCACGAGGCGGAGGACCCCGACAACCCGCTGCTCGAGCGGCTGAAGTTCATCGCCATCTTCGACTCCAACCTCGACGAGTTCTTCATGAAGCGGGTGGGGGGCCTGAAGCAGCAGATCGCCAGCAACGTGCGCGACCTCGGCGCGGACGGCGAGGGGACCCCCCGCCAGCAGCTCGCCCAGATCAACGCCTCCGTGCGGCCGACGGTGGCCCGCCAGCGCCGGCTGCTCAATCAGGAGCTGCTCCCTCAGCTGCGCGAGCACGGTCTGGAGATCCTCTCCTGGGACGAGCTAAGGACAAGCGAGCGCCGCCACCTCTGCGAGGAATTCGACCGCCTCATCTTCCCCGTGCTGACGCCGCTGGCGGTCGATCCGGCCCATCCGTTCCCGTTCATCTCGAACGTCAGCCTGTCGCTGGCGGTGGCGGTGCGGGCGCCGGGGGAAGGGCAGCTCCCGCGCTTCGCCCGGGTCAAGGCGCCGCACATCCTGCCGCGCTGGGTGCAGGTGCCCAAGACCCTGCGCTACGTGCCCCTGGAGGAGCTGATCGCCCACAACCTCGACCGGCTCTTCCCCGGCATGGAGATC
>JAICSG010001202.1 GCA_025937035.1 Thermoanaerobaculia bacterium
GCCGCGCAGGGCCAGGGCCTCCAACCGGTCCCCCACCGCCGCGGCGGCGGCGATCAACCGGCTCCGATCGGCCGCCGCGGCCGATTCCAGGGCGGCGGCCGGTCCGAAGGCGTAGTCGACGCCGAGGTTGGCACCATGGGCGGCGAGCGAGGCGCGGATGAACCAGACCTGCCGCGTGAGGTCCTCCTCGCCCAGCCTTTGCAGCCGCGCCTCCACCAGCTCCAGCCCCGAGCGCTCGAAGAAATCGGGCCAGCGCTGGCCGCCGGCGCCCAGGAGGTCCCGCGCGCCGAGCCGGGCGGTGAACAGGGGGATGTCCCCCGCCAGCAGCTCGCGCCGCTCCGCCGCCACCACCGCCTCGATCGCGGGGGACTCCGCCACCCCGTGCCAGAGGAGGTCGAAATGG
The DNA here is from genome assembly GCA_025937035.1 of Thermoanaerobaculia bacterium. Lineage (GTDB taxonomy): Bacteria > Acidobacteriota > Thermoanaerobaculia > Multivoradales > UBA5704 > DATARR01. The sequence continues at coordinate 404 of JAICSG010001202.1, forward strand.
CGGTCGCGCTCCAGGGCGTCGCGCAGCAGGAAGGGGTGGAAGCTCTCCTGGATCAGGAGCGCGTAGGTGCGCGTGGGCCGCAGCAGCACCCTCACCTCGTCGTCCGCCATGCGGGCGACCGGCCCCCTCTCGGCGATCAGCCCGCCGCGGCGCGCCGCCAGCAGCCGGTAGAGGCGGGAGAAGCCGTCGATCAGATCCTCGGTATGGTCGGTGACCTCGACCTCTTGGCCGCCCAGCGTCGGGCGGTTGCGCGACGGCGCGATGGGGAACCGGCGGCGGTCGATCCGCATAGCGTCGGTGCCCCCGCCTTCCCAGGCCGGCAGGGGGTCCGGATTGAGCTGGCCCCCGGGCGAGCCGAGGCCGGAGAGGTCCACCCCCGCGCCGCCGCCCCCCCAGAACCGCTGCGGCAGCAGGCCGATGCGGAGCACCGAGTCGCCCAGGATCTGATTGGCGATCCAGTCCGCTCCGCCGTCGGGACGGGGGGGCACGCGCGGCTGGACGATCGATTCGAGATCGATCAGCACCGGATGCTCCCCCGCGGCGATCAGGTTCTCGTAGTGGATGTCGGTGGCGTCGAGGGCATAGAGCAGGGCCAGATAGCCGCCCATCCGCTGATAGAAGCGGCGGACCTCGTCCGGCGTCTCACAGGGGGCCGCCGCCGCGAATTCCATCCACCCATACTCCCCGCGGTCGAGCACCTCCAGGCGCCGGAAGCCGGGCTCGAACCCCTGCCCGTTGAGCCAGGCCAGGAGGTCCTGGAAATGCGCCGCGATGGCGGACGGCCGCGGCTTGTAGACCAGCCGCCAGCCCGAGGCGAAGGTCAGCAGGCAGACCGTGCGCCCGCCGCGGTGGCGGTCGCCGGCGCCAGTCTGGGCCTCGGTGACCGGCCCGGGATCTCCGTCCGGACCGAAGGCGGCGAGGATCTCCTCCCAGTCCGCGGCCAGGCGGCGCAACATTTCGATCGCGGCGTCCGTCCAGTCGCCGGCGCGGACGGCGAGCTGGCGGGCGAGCACGGGATAGGTCCGCAGGATGCCCGCCGCCTCCTCGGGCCGCTGCAGCAGCTCGACGAAGGCGTCGAAGCGCTCCTCCGGCGTCTCGCCGACGATCCGCCCCTCCAGCCGGGCCACGTTGAGCTCCAGCACGGCGGCGCGGTTGAGGGTCCACTGGAGCTGGTTGGGGAGCCCGGCGAGCAGCAGCGGCCCGATCGTCCC
>JAICSG010000522.1 GCA_025937035.1 Thermoanaerobaculia bacterium
CACAGCCGGCGTCGCCGCTCCGGAGACGTCCCACGGGGCGTCTCTGCAGTAGGCCAGACGGAATGGCCCAACCTCTCAAGGGTGGATCGGGAGCCCGTATGGAGGGCACGAGCATGGCAAGACCTGGAGCTCGAAGTCATGGCAAGGCCGGGGAGGCGTCTCTCGACTTCGACCTCATCGATCTCCTCCAGGCTCTCGGTGAGCCCGCTCGTCTCTCGACCTGGAGATGCTCCGTTGATGAGTGCGTCCCGGCTAACCCGGAGGTCAACGATCTCGAGGAGATTTACAACCGGTCGGAGGGGCTTGCGGGACCAGAGCTGCTCGACCTCGCGGCCAAGACCTTGCAAGTGATCGATGGGACTTTTGAGGCCTTTCTCCTCGGCGAGGCCAGTCCCTGGGTCAAGCTCGGAGCGATCGACAGTTGCTACTGGGAGGTCTTCGTGTCCGATCCCTCGCTGCTTTCCGGGCTCGAATCTCGTTTTCAGGGGGTCGAGCGCATGGAAGAGCACACCGAAGAGTCGTGTAACTGAGGCCCCGAGGCCCGACGCTCATAAAGGTGTCGCGGGCTTCTTGGGCGCCTCTTCTTTGGTCGAGCAGTCCGCCACCAACTTGGCCAAGGCATGGGGAAAGTCCACTTTTCCGTCCAGGTAGGGCTGCCAGTCCTTTTCGAGCCCGGCGCGGAGGGGCTGCCATCCGCGATCATAGACGCCGAAGCGGTAGGCGTAGGGCTTGTAGCTCGCGTCCTTTTCCTTGTGAAGCTCGCGTTTGACCAGCTCTCCGGAGGTGTAGAAGAGGAGGGCGTGCCAGAGATTGGGGAGCGGCTTGACTCCCTGCCTGACGGCCTCCGCGTCGATGAGCTTCATGATCTGATCGTCGACGGAGTGCGAGGCCTCGTGGAACACGATCTCGAAAGCCGCGTCGGGATCGTGGACCTGAGATGGAGCGATCACCGTGTGCGCGGCGGTACCGGGAGGCCCTCCCGTCGTGTAGGCGCCGACGGGCCCGCCCTCGCAGGAGGCGTCCACGAGGATGGGCTTCTTGGGCCATTGGACGTGGTAGGCGTCCGCCAGCGCGCCGGTCAAGGCGGGAGCGTGCTGCTCGACCCGGGGCCGCGTGGCCTTGATCCATTCCTCGTTGAGGCGGCGGTGCTCGGGCCACAGATGCGCCCGGTAGATCGGGGCCGCCCGATTGAGCGCCGCCAGCACGCCCGGCTCGACCAGACCCTCGGGGAGCGCCGCCGCCTCTCCCTGCGAAGCCAGGGCGTTGTTGATGCGAACCAGGCGCTCGTCGAAGATCAGGCTCAATTTGGCGAGATCGGCGTAGGCGTCGACCGCCGAGCTCCAGGTGGCCTTTTCGGCTTTGGAGAGCGCGGACATCGGCATCACCAGCGGCGCGTTGAAGGCGCGGCGGCGCGCTTCGGCCCGCACGAAGTGGTGCAGGTTCACCCAGAAGTTATCCTGGAAACGAAATTGCGTCTCCGCCGCGCACAACGGATGGCCGGAGAGGCCGATCACCGTCAGAGCTGTGAGAAAGACCGCGATGGCTTTGGCTCGCATGGATTCTCCGTCTGCCTCCGTGGACAGGCCTGAAGTCTAGCGCATGAGGCTCCAACCTTTCTTGGCCGTTCCGGATCTGGAACCGCCTCCTGTCTGGAAGGTTCCAGAAGTGGGACCCGGGCCGGATCGATCCCAAAGAGCTCCTTCCTCTTAAAGGACTTACTGAGATCTCCGGACTTGGCCTGGGCTCTGCACTCCGGAATCGTCAGTCAGGCTCTTGGCTCAGATTCCGGAGGCAGGCTTCAGAAAGGAGCGGAGGCGATGAGGCGTATTTTCAGGCGAATTCTGGGAGCGAGTGGTGGTGTGCTGTTTCTGCTTTGGGGGGCGGGAGCCGCTCAAGCAATCACGGTACAGTGCTCGACGGTCTGCACGTCGACGACATCCTGCGATACTCCGTGTCGCAACGGTTTCTCGTTGAATTCGGGCACCACTTGCGGAGAGTACGGGGTCTGTTCCAACCCGACTCCTCCACCCTGTGTGTCGAGCTGGGTGTCCACGATTACGGGGACGGGTGGCTACGCAATCGACTATTATACTTGGCCGCTTCGTTGCGATTACTATCACTTCACTCAGATCCAAAAGCATGATATCAACAACTGCCAGCCCGACGTGGTCTCCTGCGTGCTCGACTACACGCTATCCCGCTCTGATTTACAGTGTTGCCAGTATAACTTATGTGGAGGCAATACATGCGGGTATCATTGAGGTGAGCAGAGACGCCGGGGTTGCTCGATGGCTATCAGATCATCGACCGAGTGAGAGGCCTTGTGAGCAGGTAGTTGACTGTCTGGACGCGTGGGTAGGTCATGGGCAAAGCATTATAGGCCGCCTCCGATCCGGAAAAGTCAAAGATCCGTGGCATCCGTGGCGGTCAGCTTGTCGTTGAGCAGGTAGTCATCGTTCAGGTATTTGAGGATCACGCGGCCGATCTGGGGGTCGAAGCGCTCCTGGACCGGCCGCACCACCACTCCTTCGCGGATGTGCTGGTCCGGCAAGGTGGTGTTGCCGCGGCTGAGCTCGGCGATCCGTTCGAGCGAGAACGGTCCGCGGTCGAGGATGGGCACGGTTTCGACGCCGTGACGCCGGCAGAGCGCGGTGAAATCGTCGTAGTCGAGGTAGTGCTCGCCCACCAGGATGTCGAAGGCGGCGAAGCCGAGCCCGTCGCGCCGGCCGTAGTGCAGGCTCTGGACGCGGCTGCCGTAGATCTCGCCGTAGAGGATCGCCACCGGATGGCTCTGCCGGAGCTCGTCGAGCAGGCTCCGCACCGGCTCCAGGGTGGCGGGGAACCAGTAGGTGTTGGTGGCCATCTCCTCGGGCGCCGGCCGCTTGCGCTGCAGCCCGTGCGAGCCGGCGAGGAGCTCGCCCTCGACCCAGCCGATGCGGACGTTGGTGCCGTGGATCTTCTCGCTCACCACGACCTCTTCGCCGGGCGCCAGGATGCCTGGGAAGTTGCGCAGGTTTTCGATCTCGGTGTAGCGCTGGAAGAGCGGATGGTTGGGCTCGGCGTCTCCGGCCGAGAATCGCACCGGAGGCCGGAACTTGCCAATCCCGTAGTGCTCGCGCACATCGGTCCCCACCGGCCAGCTTGGATCGTCGGGCCGCACCAGCAGGCCGAAGGAGGGCTCGCCGCGCAGGCGTACCTGACGGACGACGAGATCGCGCTCGCCTTCGACGTTGGTGCGCTCGCTCAGGTAATTCAGCACGCCGAGGCGCTCGGCCATCTCCCGCGGCAGGGTGCTGTCAGGCGGGATGAAGACCACCCGCTCGCCGGGCGCGAATTCGGGCGAGCCGTCCTCGCGCTTGCGGATCACCGCCTGCCACCCCTTGATACGGGCGAGGAAGAGCCGGTCGGCGTTGGGGTGAGGCTCAACGGATTCGATTTCGGCGACGTTGGCGATCACGGAGGACATGAGAGGGCCTTTCCTACAGCATCTCCAGATTCGCGAACTTCGCCACCAGCTTCCGCTTTCCCGACTTCTCGAAGTAGACGGTCAGGCGGGCCTCGTCGCCATCGCCTTCCATCTCCAGGACCACGCCGGGTCCCAGGGTGGGGTGGCGGACGCGGCTGCCTCGTTTGATGGCGCGGCGTGGAGCCGTGGGCGCGGGGGATGGCGCGGGCGCGGACGGCCGGGGTGGTGGCGCCGCGGGGCGGCCGTAGCTCGGCGGGGGGAGCGTGGCGACCCGGGGAGGGGGCGGCGGTGGAGCGGGGGCAGAGGGGCGGCCGCTGCCGCCGCCGAAGAAGGAGTAGACGCCCTGGGCCCGCTGGTCGTAGCGCTCGGGGAGGAAGAGCTCCGGGCTCTGGGAGGCGTCGATGAGCTGGTCCGGGAGCTCGGCCAGGAAGGGGGACTCCATCTGATCCTGATAGCGGCCGGCGATGCGGCGGCGGCGGCAGCAGGTCAGGAAGAGGCGCTCCCGGGC
>JAICSG010001117.1 GCA_025937035.1 Thermoanaerobaculia bacterium
CCCGGGCTACGACGCAAACGAAAAGCCCCCTGAAGGGGGCTCTTGGGACTGCTTTGGGAGCCGGCTTCAGCCGGCTTTTCGTTTCGATGTAGCCCGGGCATTCATGCCCGGGCCCCCTTCCGCCCCGCCAACAACACGTTCGCGTACGGCGTCCCCATCCCCATCGGCTGCACGTCCACCGTCAGCCCCAGCCTCTTGAGCAGATCGCCCCACTCCTCGGCGCCGCGGTAGTGGAAGCGCTGGCCCCAGTGGCGGCGGAGGAGGGCGGAGAAGCGCTCCTGGGCGCGGGTGGCGGTGAAGCGCCAGCCGGCGTCGGCGTCGGCGTCGCGGATCAGGAGGACGCCGCCGGGGTGGAGGACCGAGATGGCTTTGGAGAGCACGGCCTCCTGGTCCGCGGCCGGCATGTAGTGGAGGACATCCAGGAGGAGGATGGCGTCCGCCTGCGGGTAGTCGATCGTGCGGAGATCGCCGGTCTCGATCTCGGCCCGGTCTTCCAGGGCCTCGCGGGCGGCCTTGGCGACCTTGGGGCGCCCCTCGATCCCATGGAAGGTGAGGCGCGGCGGTGGCGGGGCCCACCCTTGCGGGTACTTGCCCTTGGACCACTGCTCGCGGGCGCCCAGGATCAGGGCGAAGACGATCCCCCGGCCGCAGCCGAGGTCGAGCAGCTTCCCCTCCGGCGGCAGGAAGCCCCGGCGCAGGAGGTTGAAGTAGATCGGATCGTGCCGCAGCTTGCCGCGCACGAATTCCCAATGGAACATGCCGGGCTTCAGGTAGTGGCAGGCCGACTCCTCCAGCAGGGCCTCGATCTCGGGGTGCGCCTGCCGCTTCCGCGCCAGCCACCAGGCGAGCAGGGCGAGGAGGGCCGCCAGCACGGCGCCGATGAGCATGGTGCCGAGGGTGAGGTCGAGGGCGACCTGCCGGAAGTCCAGGTGCTTGAGGTCGTGGATGTGGATGCGGAGATAGCTCTGCCCGCGCAGGCGCCGGCCGGTCTCGAGCTCCGCCAGGAGGAGGAACGGGGTGATGCCCGGCAGGCTCACGTGCGCCGCGAGATAGGCGAGCCCCGCGTTGAGCCGAAAGAGGCGGGCGAACAGGATGCAGAGCGCCAGGTGCAGGCCATAGAGGGGGGTGACGCCGATGAACACCCCCAGCGCCACCGCCGCCGCCTGCTTCTCGGGCGACATCCCCTCGGTGCGCAGCTTGTAGAGGACGTCCTGGATCTCCCGGGCCGCGCGGCTCTTTGTTTTCTTTTTCGTGGTCATGGGCTCCCAAGAGGGGGACAAATGAAAACGGATCGCAATCCCCGTGCCGCCAGCCCGTCGAGCACCCGGGGGAGGGAATCCAGGACGACAGGATTGACGCCGCCGGAGGCGCGGCCGTCGTTTAGGAGGAGGATGGCGCCGGGCCCAAGGCCGCGCAGGAGGCGGCGGGCGATCGCCGCCGGGCTCGGGTCGACGGCGTCGAAGCCGCGGCGGGTCCAGGCCACCAGACGGAGCCCCGCGCGGTGGAGCACCCATTCGAGAAGCGGATTGCGCAGGCCGGCCGGGGCGCGGAAGAGCCGGGGGCGCCGGCCGGTGGCCGCCTCGATCGCTCTCTGCGTCCGCTCGACCTCCCGCCGCAGGAGCGGGGCGGGGTAGCAGGCGAAGAGGTGGGGGTGGGTGTCGGTGTGATTTTCCACCCGGTGGCCGCGGCGGGCGATCTCGGCGGCGATCTCGGGGTGAGCGCGGACGTGGCGGCCGATCGCGAAGAAGGTCGCCTTCATCCCGGCCTGGTCGAGCAGGTCGAGCACCTTCGGGGTGACTTGCGGATCCGGGCCGTCGTC
>JAICSG010001184.1 GCA_025937035.1 Thermoanaerobaculia bacterium
GCCGGAGCCGGGGCGGGTGGCGCCCGCCCACCCCCCCGGGGGCGTGCGCGACGCCTGCCTCCTCCAGTTGCGGGAGAAGACCCTCGGCCCCACGCTCCGCGGCGGCACCGAATGCCCGGCCTGCAAGGCCCGTCTGGAGCTCGCCCTGGCGGTGCGCGACGTGCTCCAGGACCAGCCGTTCCCCCTGCCCGAGCGGGAGATGGAGCTCGCCGCCGCGGGCTACTCCGTGCGCTTCCGCCTGCCGGACGGCGAGGACATGGCCGCCGCCGGCGCCTGCCGCGAGGTGCCGGCGGCCCGCGCCCTGCTGCTCGCCCGCTGCGTGCTCGGAGCCCGCCGTGACGACGGAAGCCCGGTGACGCCCGCGGAGCTGCCCGCGGAGGTCGTCGAGGCGATCGGCGAGAGCATGGCCGAACGGGACCCGCAGGCGCTGGTGGAGCTGCGCCTCACCTGCGCCGCCTGCGCGCATTCCTGGACGGCGGTCCTCGACGTGGGCTCCTTCTTCTGGACCGAGCTCTCGGCCCTGTCGCAGCGGCTCCTCCACGAGGTCCACGTGCTGGCCCGCGCCTATGGCTGGAGCGAGCGGGAGATCCTCGCCATGAGCGCCGCCCGCCGGCACGGCTACATCGAGAAGGTGAGCGAATGAGCGACTACCTGACCCGTCTCGTGGAACGGGAGCTTGGGCTTACCCCGCTCGTGAAGCCCCGCGTGGCCCCGCGCTTCGCCACCGGTCCGGAGGTCCTGGCCAGCCTGGAGCCCGGCCCTTTCCAGGAACCGCTGGACGACGGACCGTCCTCCTCCGAGACACTCCCCGCCCGTTTCTGATCCGTCTGTCCGACTTCGAAGAAGCTTTCCGGGATGGCTGACTACACCATGATCGCGGCGGTCACCCAGGCGCTCCAGGCGCTGGTGCAGGACGCCGTCCGTTCCGTGCCGGGGGCCACCGTCCGCACCGCGCGGCCCGACCGGCTGCTGAGCCACGAGCAGACCTCCGGGACGGTCAACATCTTTCTCTACCAGATCGTGCCGAACGCGCAGTGGCGCAATTCCGATCTGCCGACCCGCAACGCCGAGGGCATTCTGATCCAACGTCCGCGCGTGGCCCTTGATCTCTACTACCTCATTTCGTTCTACGGCGAGGACCGCGACCAGGTGCCGCAGGTCCTGGCCGGGATCACGGCCTCGGCGCTGCACATCCAGCCGGCGCTGGCGACGCAACCGTTCTCCGGCAACGGAGCTCCGGCATCGCCGCCGGCCGACCCGGCGGAGAGCGCCGAGCTGATCACGTTCTATCCGGTGACGCTCAACCTGGAGGAGCTCTCGAAGATCTGGCTGATCTTTCAGGCTCCCTACGCGCTGTCGATCGCCTACCGGGCGTCGGTGGTCTTCATCGACGCGGACCTCGAGCCGGTCACCATTCCCCTCGTGCGGCGGTCCTCGCTCGCCGTGATGCCGATCGGCGCGCAGAGGGCGAGCGTGCCGTGAGCGCGATGGATTGGCGCGAGGAGAACCAGCGGGGGCTGGTGGCGGACCTGGCCCGGTTGCGGGGCCTGCTGGAGCGGCACGCCGCCAGCCCGGAAGACTCCGAGGCCCTCCAGGAGGTTCCCGCGACTCCGGGGTCTCCGATGCTCGCGGAGATCGGCTCGCTGTTCGGCCTCTCCCCTTTCGC
>JAICSG010000635.1 GCA_025937035.1 Thermoanaerobaculia bacterium
AGCAGCGGCTGCGTGTGCAGATAACGCCCAGCTTGGCGCGGATGGGCTTTCTCCGCTCTACGGCGCCACGGCCCGAGAGGAATCCCCGATCCGGACCTCGTCGACGAAGACGTGGTTCGTGGTGGGGATTCCCCTGCCGCGGTAGAGGCCGATCCGCAGGTAGTTGGAGACGGGCTTGTAGAGCGTCGGGCCGTAAACCTTTCCTTTCGTGAACGGCTGGCCGTTGAGCCAGGCCTCGACGAAACCGTCGCTGCCGGTCGACCACCGGATGTGAAAGATCAGGTCGATCCACTCCCCCTTGCGCACGGGCCGTGCCGCGAGGGTACGGCGCGGCGCCTGGGGCGAAGGACGGCCGATCAGGCTCAGGAGGTGCTGCCCCTGATAGAACGTGAAATGCAGGGTCAGCGGCGGCGGACCCGAGACCTGGGCGCGGGCTTCAGGAGGACGATGGTGCCATTGGGCGAGGATCTGGAACTGGTCTCCCGGAGGATCGGCGTAGTCGGCCGGGATGAGCACGCTCCAGCCGTACCACATCTCGCCGCCCTGGCCGCCACGGAGGCGCTCGAGGTCCTGGTCGCCGATCTTGAGCTCGGCGCGCTCCTTGCTGGCGGCGGTGTCGCCTGGAGCCAGCGTGACGCGCGCCGCGTACCGGCCCTTGCGGACGGGTTGGGTCACCACCTGGATGGAGTCGCCACGCGGCCGGTCCCAGCGCCATCCGTCGAGCCCGCCGGTCTCGAAATCGCCGCGGAACCAGACGCCCGGGCGCGGCGTGCCGCCGGCCGGGCTCGCGACCAGCGAGGTCCAGATCGCGAGCCCGGAGACCACCAACAGGGGAGCGAGCGCCTTTCTCGGAACCATTCAGAAATTCTACATCCCTTGAATACCTCAGAGGGATAGGGGCCGGTTCGCGACTGTCGAAATCTTGCCCTTTTTTCGCTGGGGGCCCCGAGCCCGCGAACTTTCGCACCTCTCCTGCGTAGCTGGATCGGAGGAGCACACCAACCATCCCAAGGAGAGATCCCATGACCCGTTTTCCCGTTCGCCTCACCGCGGCCCTCACCGTGGCGGCCACCCTCGGCCTCGCCGGGTCCGCCATGGCCCAGTTTCCCGGCGTCACCCTGCCGCCCAGCGGCGGCAACCAGCGCCAGACCGTGATCCAGCAGATCGGCCTCGTCCGCATCAGCGTCGACTACAGCAGCCCGCACGTGCACAGCCCGGCCGGCGAGGACCGGAAGGGGCAGATCTGGGGCAAGCTCGTCCCCTACGGCCTGGTCAACCTGGGCTTCGGGACCTGCGGCGACCAATGCCCCTGGCGGGGTGGCGCCAACGAGAACACGGTCTTCACCACCTCGAACGACATCAAGGTCCAAGGGCAGCCGCTGCCCGCCGGCACCTACGGCCTCCACTTCATTCCGGGACCGGACGAGTGGACGGTCGTCTTCTCGAAAAATTCGACCTCCTGGGGGAGCTTCTTCTATGACGCCAAGGAAGATGCCCTGCGGGTCAAGGCCAAGCCGGAGGCCGGCGACTATCATGAGGTGCTGACCTACGACTTCCCCGAGCGGCGGATGGACAAGGCCACGCTGGCGCTCCGGTGGGAAAACCTTTCTCTTCCGATCGATCTCACCGTCGACAATTCCACCCAGCTCTACGTCGAGAACCTGCGCCGCGAGCTGCGCTCCAGCCCCGGCTTCGGTTGGGAGGGCTGGGCCGCCGCCGCCACCTACTGCCTGGACAACAACACGAATCTGGACGAGGCCGAAAAATGGGCCAAGAGGGCGCTGGACCGCACGCAGGGGGGACAGGAGAATTTCAATACTCTCCTTCTCCTCTCGCGGCTCCAGACCGCCAAGGGCGACACAACGGAAGCCGCCAAGACCCTCGACCGGGCGCTCGGCCACCCCACCGCCACGCCGCTCGACATCCACCTCTACGGCCGCCAGCTCCTGGCCGAGAAGAAGCCCGCGGAGGCGCTGAAGGTCTTCGAGGCCAACGCCAAGCGCAATCCCAACGTCTGGCCGGTCCACGTCGGTCTCGCCCGCGGCTACGCCGCCAACGGCCGCGCCAAGGAGGCGCTGGCCGAGGCCAGGCTCGCCCTGCCCCAGGCGCCGGACGACGCCAACCGCAAGGCCCTGCAGGCGATGATCCAGAAGCTGGAGGCGGGCGAGACGGTGAACTGAGCAATCCCTGGCGCCACGCGGCGGATCAAGCGTGGAGATCGTCCCCGCGGGACCGCCGCAGGGCGCTGGGGCTCATTCCATACCGTTGACGAAAAGCGACGTTGAAGCGGCGCAGGCTCTCGAAGCCGCTGGCGAAGGCGATCTCGATCACCGGCAACGCGGTGTCGGCCAGGAGGCGCCGGGCCTGCAGCAGGCGATGGGCCTGCGCCAGCTCGACCGGCGAGGCGCCGATCTCCCGCCGCAGGGCCCGCCGGAGGTGCCGCTCGCTCACTCCCAGCTCCGCGGCCAGATCCGCCACGCTGCGGCCACCGTTGAGCGCTCCGGCGCAGATCCGGCGCGCCGCCACCCGCGCCAGGCGCGACACCGCGTCCATCTCGTCACTCCCCGGAGCCAGCTCGGGACGGCACCGGCGGCAGGCCCGGAATCCAGCCCGCTCGGCCTCGGCGGCCGAGCCGAAGAACCGCCGGTGGCCGGGGTTCGCCCGCCGCGACGGGCAGGTCGGCCGGCAGTAGATCCGCGTGGTGACGATGGCGACGAAGAAGACGCCATCGAAGCACGGATCGCGCTCGTCGACCGCGCGGTGGCAGACGTCGAAAGGGAGCGGGAAAGAGCCGGGCTCGCTCATGCTCTTCAATGTACACCCATCGGCGCGCTTTGTCGCGCCGGATTCGGACCTCGAATTCGATCGATTCGAAGTCCGAAACCGGCGAGCAATCCGCGGACCGGATTCGTAAGGTTTTTCCTGGCGCCCCCGCTGTCGTGGGGTGTCCGATGACTTGAGGAGAAAGCCATGAAGAACCTGATCGTTCGGTCCCTGGTGCTCGCCGCCGCCCTGCTCGCGGGCACCGCCCACGCTGACGCCCAATCGGAAGGATATCGCGTCACCCTGCTCCCCACGCTGGGCGGCACGGTGGCCCGGGGCAACAGCGTCAACGACCGCGGCTGGATCGTAGGCTACTCCACTCTGGCCGGGAACCAGAGCCGGCACGCCGCCCTCTGGCTGCGGGGGGAGATCTTCGACCTCGGCACGCTGGGAGGCCCCAACAGCAGCGTGACCTGGCCGGTGAAAAGCAATACGGGCCTGATCGCGGGCATCGCGCAGACCGCCACTCCGGATCCGCTGGGAGAAGACTGGAGTTGCTCCGCCTTCTTCACCGGGCCCGCCGCGACCGGCTATACCTGCCTGGGGTTCGTCTGGGAACAGGGAGTGATGCGGGCGCTCC
>JAICSG010001103.1 GCA_025937035.1 Thermoanaerobaculia bacterium
GTCCCCCGGTGACGCCGCCAGCGCGGATCGAGGATCTCGCCGCCGCCGAGCGTCGAGGGCGGGGAGGGGCGGCGGAGGATGAAGCGGTCCCCGCGCAGGGCCGAGACGGGCCCCTGGAGCCGGATCTCGACCGGACCGGTCTCCCCCGGCGCCAGCCCCTCGGGGTTGAGCGGGCGCATGCGACCGAGCACCTCGCTGGCGAAAAGGTGGAGCCGCACGGGGATGAAGCCGCGGACGGGCGCCGGCGCGTCCGCCAGCAGGGTGAAGCGGGCGAGCAGGCTGGTGGTGACCTCGAAGGCTTCGGGCAGCCCAAGCTGCATGCCGCGGGCGAGATCCTCCAGGGCCACGCCGGTGAGCTGGAGCGAGGTGCGCTCCCCGGCGTCCGCCCGCTCGCGCGGCTGGCCGTGCACCTGGATGCTGCGCACCCGCACCCGCTCGCCGCGCGGCAGCAGCTCCAGGGTGTCGCCCGGGTGGACCGTGCCGCTGGCGAGGGTGCCGGTCACCACCACCCCCAACCCCTTGAGATGGAAGGCGCGATCCACGGGCAAGCGCGCCGGGCGGTCCGGCTCGTCCGGCATGGCGTTCTTCGCCGCGAGGTCGAGCAACGCCGCCTTGAGCTCAGGGATGCCCTGGCCCGTGGTGCTGGAGACGGGGAGGAGCGGTGAGCCCGCGAACGGAGTCGGCGCCAGGAGCTCCTCGACCTCCAACTGGGCCAGCTCCAGGAGATCGGGAGAGACGAGGTCGGTTTTCGTCAGGACCACCAGGCCGGCGGGGATGCCCAGGAGGGAGCAGACGGCGAGGTGCTCGCGGGTCTGCGGCTTCACCCCCTCGTCCGCGGCCACCACCAGCAGCATGATACGGATGCCCCCCAGGCCGGCCAGGGCGTTGTGGAGGAAGCGCTCGTGGCCGGGGACGTCCACGAAGCCGAGTTGGAGGTCCCCCTCGGTCAGGTGGGCGAACCCGAGGTCGATGGTGATGCCGCGCGCCTTCTCCTCCGCCCAGCGGTCGCAGTCGATCCCGGTGAGGGCCAGCACGAGGCTGGTCTTGCCGTGATCGATGTGTCCGGCGGTGCCGACGATGACCCGGCGCATCAGCCTGCTTTCTGCGCCAGCACCTCGCGGGCGATGCGGTTGATCGTGGCGCCGTCCGCGCTCGATCCGAAGCGGGCGAGCATCTCCTTCATGATCGGCCCGATGGCAGCCGGCCCGGAGAGCCCCTTGGCGGCGACCGTCTCCTCGATGGCGGCGCGGATCTGCCCCTCGTCCACCTGCGCGGGCAGGTAGGGCTCGAGCAGCTTGATCTCGGCCTCTTCCTTGGCGGCCAGCTCCTCGCGGTTCCCCTTGCGGTACTGCGAGATCGACTCCTCGCGCTGCTTGATCGCCTTGCGGACCAGCGAGACGAAGCCGGCCTCGTCGACCTCGCTCCCCCGGCGGATGCGCTCGTTCTTGATCTCCGTCAGGAGCATCCGCAGGGTGGAGAGCTTCTCCTTCTCCCCCGACTTCATGGCGGCCTTCACGTCGGCCTCGATGCGTTGCTGCGGTGGTGTGGTCGTCATGGGGGGGATTATAGAGGGAGGAGGGATACGACTATGATCTCCGTCGTGAAACGCACCCTCCTCCCCCTCCTGCTGGCCCTCGCGGCCTGCCGTCCGGTCCTGCCGCCAGCGGAGGATGGCCGCATCCGGGTTGCCGTGAGCGTGCCGCCGCAGGCCTATTTCGTCCAGCGGATCGGCGGGGACCATGTGCAGGTCGACGTGATGATCCCCCCCGGCTACTCCCACGTCGACTATCCGCTCACCCCCCGGCAGGTGGCGGCGCTCAGCCGGGCGCGGCTCTACGTGGCGGTGGGGCA
>JAICSG010000346.1 GCA_025937035.1 Thermoanaerobaculia bacterium
GGTCATCAGCGCGGCGCGCTGCACGGCGTCGACCAGGAGCTTGCGGTCGAACAGCACCTTCTTGTCGTTGTCCTTGGCGATCACCCGCTCGTAGTCCGGGAAGGTTCCCTCCAGGATGCGGCAGATCAGCTCGCGACGGCCGAGGCCGAACGAGAGATGGTGCTCGCCGCGGCCGTAGGAGAGCTTGCCGTCCCCCTCGAAGCGCTGGAGCTCCTGGAGGGCCTTGCGCGGCACCAGAACCGAATCCTCGCCGCCGGCGCTCTCCAGCCCCCCCTCGACCAGGGCCAGCCGGTGGCCGTCGGTCGCCACCATCTCCAATCCTCCGTCCTTCAGCTTCAACAGGGCGCCGTTGAGCTGGAAGCGCGACTCCTCGGCCGAGACGGCGAAGAGGATCTTGGCCACCATGCGGCGGAAATCGGTGAAGGGAATGTCGACCTTGCGGCCTTCTTCCAGGCTGGGGAGGGTCGGGAAGTCGTCCGGAGCGAGGCCGTGGATCTTGAAGCGCGACTTGCCGGCCCGGATGGTGAGCACGCGCGGCTCCTCCTGGACCAGCAGCACCTCCTCGCCGGTGAGCGAGCGGATGATCTCGACCAGCTTCTTGGCCTGGACGGCGATCCCCCCCTCGCGCTTCACGTCGGCGTCGCACCAGGAGGTCAGCGAGACGTCGAGGTCGGTCGCGGCCAGGTTGAGCCGGTCTCCCCGCGCGGTGAGCAGCAGGTGGGAGAGGACCGGGATGGTGGTCTTGCGCTCGACGATGCCCTGCATGGGGCTGAGCTCGCCCAGGAATTCGCTACGGGTGACGCGGATCTCCATTCACTCTTCCTCTTCTAGAAGACATCTAAATATAGCATAGCCGTAGTAGACCGTAGGCGCTGCGGAAACGGGGAAAACCGCCCTAAGCCCTTCCATCCTGGAGCCTTGCGATGGGCCCTGGAGCTGTGCAGAGCCTGTGGACGGGGTTGAGGAAAACGAGGAAAACCTGCAAAGGCAGGAAAAAATCCGCAGAAGCTCCACAACCCTTCCGGAGCGCTCTCCGCAGGCTTTCCCCAGGCAGGCCGAGGGCCTGTTGGGATGCCAGAATTAAATGCAAGGCGCGTGCCTTATGCGAAGTGCTGCTCGAAGCCGTGGAGGGTGCGGTCGAAGTCGGGGTCGCCGTCGCGCTTCTTCTGCACCGTCTCGCAGGAGTACATGACCGTCGAGTGGTGCTTGTCGTTGAACAGCTTGCCGATCTCGGGGTAGGAGAGGTCGGTCAGCCGCTTGCAGAGGTACATCGCCACCTGCCGCGGGATGACGATCTGGCGCGAGTTGCTCTTGCTCTTGATCTCGGAGACCTTGAGATCGTAGTGCCGGGCCACGAACTTGATGATCTCGGCCGCGGCCGGCCGCTTCCCTTCCTCGGGAAGGATGTCCTTCAGGGTCTCCCGCGCCAGCGCCGGCGACAGCGGCTTGCCGGTGAGCGAGGAGTAGGCGATCACCCGGGTCAGCAGCCCCTCGAGCTCGCGGATGTTCGACTTCACCTGCTGGGCGATGAACTCCGCCACCTCCTCGGGGAGCTGCACCCCCTCCAGCGAGGCCTTGCGCTGCAGGATCGCCACCTTGGTCTCCAGGTCCGGCGGCTGGATGTCGGCGATCAGCCCCCACTCGAAACGGCTGCGCAGCCGCTCCTCCAGGGTGGGGATGTTCCGCGGCGAGGAGTCGGAGGAGAGGATGATCTGCTTCTGGCTCGTGTAGAGGGTGTTGAAGGTGTGGAAGAACTCCTCCTGCGTCCGCTCCTTGTTGGCGATGAACTGCACGTCGTCGATCATCAGGACGTCGATCGTGCGGTAGCGCTCGCGGAAGGCCGGCATGCGGTCGAAGCGGATCGAGTTGATCAGCTCGTTGACGAACTGCTCGGCCGCCAGGTAGAGCACGCGGAGCTGGGGGCGGCTGCGCTGGATCTCGTGGCCGATCGCGTGCAGCAGGTGGGTCTTGCCGAGGCCGACCCCCCCGTACACGAAGAGCGGGTTGTAGGACTCCGCCGGCTTCTCGGCCACCCGCTTGGCGGCGGCCGAGGCGAACTCGTTCGACTTGCCGTCGACGAAGCTGGCGAACGTGTACTTGGGGTTGAAGCTCGACGGCGCGGGCGGCACCACCTCGTCAGAGGGGATGTCGCCGTCGCCGAGCGCGAACAGCACCTCGAAGCCGGGATCTCCCAGCCCGGCCACCGCCCGGTCGACCATCGGCCGGTAGCTCTCCTCCAGCGTATGGAGGAAGCGGGAGTTGGGCGCGACCAGGACGAGCCGGTGACCGTTCTCGTCGCCCACCTTCAGCGGGCGGAACCAGGTGGTGAACTCGTCGGGATCGAGCTGCTGCTGCAATTGTCTCTGGAGAAGAGACCAATAGGATTGCGACATGGGACCTCAAATACAGCGCGACGGATACTCTATTTCCACAGAATTTCCACAGACTGTGGAAATCCCTGCTCCCAGGAGGGTTGATTCCGAATCGAAGCGGCTTAAGGTGACTACGACGGGATCATCATAGCACAGCCTCCGGCGCCCGCAAGCCCCTTCGGCGAGGAGCCGAAAAGATTCTATAACTTCATGCATGTCAATAACTTCCAGATTAGAAGGGCCGCGCGAGCCTGGCGACCTCCATGGGTAATTCAAGCAGGCGTGGAGGGGTCTTTTCAAGGGACTTGACAACGTCCGTCAAAGCTGCCGGGAGGCGCGGCTGCCGTTTCTCCAGGAAGATGTCCAGCCACGACGGCGGCGAGGGGTAGAAATCGAGGCCCACGGTCTCGCCGGCGCCGAGGTGAGCCTGCTGGCGGGCGATCTCCACGGCGCGGTCGAGACCCCCGACCTCGTCGACCAGACCGATCTTCCGCGCCGCCGCGCCGGTCCACACCCGCCCGCTCGCCACCCCCTCGACCGCCGAGCGGCTCATCCGGCGGCCGGTGGCCACGTGGCCCACGAAGGCCTGGTAGGTCCGATTCATGAGCTGCTGCACCCGCACCTCCTGCTGAGGGGTATAGGGCTGGAGGGAAGAATAGAGGTCGGCGTTGGCGCCCCGTTTCTGGGTGTCGTGGCCCACCCCCAGGATCTCCTCCTCGAAGCGGCGGGTGACCAGCTTGCCGCCGAAGATGCCGATCGAGCCGGTCAGGGTGGCGGGCTCGGCCACGATCTTGTCCGCCCTGGCGGCGATGTAGTACCCGCCCGAGGCCGCCGTGTCGGACATCGAGACGATCACCGGCTTCTTCTCCCGGAGCTTCACGACCTCGCGCAGGATGAGGTCGGAGGCGAGTGCCGACCCTCCGGGGCTGTCGATGCGCAGCACCACCGCGGCGATCGAGCGGTCCTTGCCCACGTCGCGGAGCACGCGCGCCATGTCGTCCGAGCCCATATAGACCTCGTCCGTCCAGGGGGCGACGCCGCCGCCCCCGCGCACGATCTCGCCGAGGGCGAAGACGACGGCGACCCGCTTGCCGGCGATCGGGGAGCTCGGGCTGTAGTCCTCGATCGCGACCCAGGAGGGCTTGCTCCCCACCCGCTTCTCCAGATGGGCCTTGAACTCGTCGGGGTAGGCGAGCCCGTCGACCAGGCCGCGCGCCAGGGCCTCGTCCGCCGAATACGGGGCGCCGTCGATCAGCGCCCGCACCTCCGCCTCGCTCTTGTGGCGGGCCTCGGAGATGGCGGAGACGATCTGCGCGTAGTAGCCGTCGAGCACCGCGGCGAGCGCCTCCTGAGCCTCGGGGCTGTACTGGCTCTGGGTGTAGGTCTCGACGGCGCTCTTGTAGCGCCCCACCCGGTTGAAGTCGGGCTCGATCTTGAGCTTGTCGAAGGCGCCGCGCAGGAAGCGGGTCTCGGTGTAGAGCCCGAGCAGGTTGAGGTCCCCCGCCGGCGCGAGGTAGATCCGCTCGCAGGCGGTCGCCAGGTAAAAGGCGAGCGTGCCGTTCGACCCCTCCCCGGCCGTCTCCAGGTAGCAGTCGACGAATTTACCGGCCCGCCGCAGGACCATCATCTGGCGGCGCAGCTCCTGGGCCTTGGCCAGCCCCAGGTCGGCGTCCTGGATGTAGACGGCCAGGCCGCGCACCGTGGAGTCCTGGCGGGCGGCGCGCAGGGCCGGGTAGAGCTCGGCGATGCTGGCCGGCTCGGGGGAGCCGCTGAACGGCAGCCGGGGCTCCCGCTGCTCCAGAACCGGACCGGCGAGATGCCAGACGAGGACCGTGGGGCCGTCCCCCACGGCGCCCCCCTTTCCTCCCAGCAGGATGCCGGCGACCGTCGCCATGATGGCGATCCCCAGTAAGAAGGAAAAGATGAAGAGCAGCTTTTTCATGGCCGAATCCTACTTCCCTTCCCGGATTGTCCCCCCGATTGTTCCCCAATAAACCCGCCAGGCGTCCATCTCCTCCCGCCCGACGAGCGCCATGTGGCAGATGGCGTCCCCCGGATGGACCAGCGGGAGCTGGGTGAGGCCGAGGACGATCCCCGCGCTGGGGGCCTTGAGCACGCTGCGCTCCCGGCCGAAGGGGTTGCTGTGGACCGAGATCTCCTGCCCCCGGCTCAACGGTGCTCCGAGGCCCACCCGGAGGTCGAGGATCCCCCCCTTGCGCGAGCGGATCCAGCGCGAGCGGCCGATCCACAGCCGCAGCGGCGGATCGGCGGGCTCGCCCGGCATCATCTTCAGATGCCGCAGCACGTTGAGCACCCCTGCAATCCCCACCTCGATGAACGGCCGCTCCAGCCGGCGGGCGCTCCCCGCCTCGTAGACCACCGTCGGCACCCCGGCGGCCACCGCCGTCCGGCGCAGCGACCCCTCGGGGCCGGCGCCGTCGACGATCAGCGGGCAGCCGAAGGCGCCGGCGAGCTCGGCCACCGCGGGGTTGGAGAGGTCGGCCCGGAGCTGGGGGTAGTTGGTGCGCTCGCCCCCCGCCGTGTGGAGGTCGAGGCCGAAATCGCTCTGGCGGATCACCTCGCGGAAGAGGACGTCGGCCAGGCGGGAGGTGAGCGACCCCTTGCGGCTGCCGGGGAAGGAGCGGTTGAGGTCGCGCCGGTCGGGGAGGTAGCGCGAGTGGTGCTCGAAGCCGAACATGTTGACGACGGGGACGAGCACGAGTGTGCCCGCGAGCACGGGTGGGGGGTCGCCGAGGATCAGCTCGCGCACGATGCCGGTGCCGTTGAGCTCATCGCCGTGGATGGCGCCGCAGAC
>JAICSG010000755.1 GCA_025937035.1 Thermoanaerobaculia bacterium
CTCTCCGACCTCAATTTGTCCTCCGACAAGCAGCCGGCCGGCCAGCCGCTCGCGCCCACCCTCTGGGACGTCGACCTCTTCCGCCAGTCGCGGGGGCTGATCGACGCCTCGGGCGCGCCGAGCGAGGGCCGCCTCGGCGAGCTCGCCGGCGCCGACGCCGGCCGGATGACCCGATCGGTGGCGGTGCTGGCCCTGTTCTCGCTCGTCCTGCTCGCCTTCGTGGGGCTGGGCTGGGCCGCCCGCACCGGCGCCGCCCTGGTCGAGCACCGCGTGGCCTACGCCTACATCACGCCGGCGATGCTCGGCATGCTGGTGCTGGTCTTCTTCCCGTTCTTCTACGGCATCGCCCTGTCGTTCACCAACGCCAACATCTACAACACCGACAAGTCGATCTTCGAGACCTGGACCGGGCTGCAGAACTACGTCGACATCATCACCGACTTCCACGTCGCGCACCGCACGGCCGAGGGGCTGGTCTGGGACTATCACAATTTCTATTACACGTTGATGTTCACGGTGATCTGGACGGTCAGCAACGTGGCGATCGGCGTCTCCCTGGGATTGATCCTGGCGCTGATCCTCAACCTGCGCGGCTTCGCGTTGAAGCCCGTCTACCGGGTGCTGCTGATCCTGCCGTGGGCGACCCCCAACTACATCACCTCGCTCATCTTCCGTGGCATGTTCCACCAGCAGTTCGGGGTGATCAATCA
Organism: Thermoanaerobaculia bacterium; assembly: GCA_025937035.1. Classification (GTDB taxonomy): domain Bacteria; phylum Acidobacteriota; class Thermoanaerobaculia; order Multivoradales; family UBA5704; genus DATARR01. The sequence goes on from JAICSG010000755.1 coordinate 711, forward strand.
GATTTTGCAGATGGTGGGCATCCACCCGGTCGCCTGGTTCGACCGGCCGCTCACCTCCTTCCTGGCGGTGCTCACCACCAACGGCTGGCTCTCCTTCCCGTTCATGATGGTGATCGCGCTCGGCGCCCTGCAATCGATCCCGGCCGACCTCTATGAGGCGGCGCGGGTGGACGGCGCCTCGCGCTGGCAACAGTTCCGCTCGATCACCCTGCCGTCGCTCAGGCCGGCGCTGGTGCCGGCGATCATCCTGTCGGTGATCTGGACCTTCAACATGTTCAACGTGATCTATCTGGTCTCCGCCGGCGAGCCGGGGGGATCGACCGAGATCCTGATCACGCAGTCGTACAAGCTGGCGTTCGAGCAGTACCGCTACGGGTACGCCGCGGCGTACTCGACGATCATCTTCCTGATCCTGCTCGCCTACGGCTCCTGGCAGAACAAGGTGACCGGCGCGACGGAGTCCATCGCATGAAAAAGAACCGGCGCAGCGAAGAGCCGGCCCACTGGCCGCTCCACGTCTTCGTGCTGCTGATGGTGGTGGTCACCCTCTACCCCATCCTGTGGGTGGTGAGCATCGCCTTCTCCGGCGGCCAGAGCCTGGCGATCGTCAACGTGCCGGCGAACGCCACCTTCCTGGACCGCCTGCGCGCCATCGTCCCCTGGCCCGCCCACGTCTCGGCCGCCAACTTCGTGTCGCTCTTCCGGGACCAGCCGTTCGCGCGCTGGCTGCTCAACAGCGTGATCGTGGCGGGGCTGACGACCATCCTCGGCGTGGCGCTCGCCTGCACGGCGGCCTACGCCTTCTCGCGCTTCCGCTTCCCCGGCCGGCGCATCGGGCTGATGGCGTTCCTGGTGTCGCAGATGTTCCCCGGCACCCTGATGCTGATCCCGCTCTTCATCATCCTCGTGCAGTGGCTGAAGCTCGGCTCGACCTTCACCGGCCTGGTGCTGATCTATACGGTGACCGCGATCCCGTTCTGCGTCTGGATGATGAAAGGTTATTTCGACACCATCCCGAAGGAGCTGGAGGAGTCGGCGCTGATCGACGGCGCCTCGCAGGCGACGATCTTCTTCCGCATCATCCTGCCGCTGGCCAAGCCGGCGGTGGCGGTGACCGCGCTCTTCTCGTTCATGACCGGCTGGAACGAGTTCATCCAGGCCGCCACCTTCATGAACCGCGAGGACATGTACACGGGGCCGGTGGGGCTCCGCTTCTTCGTCGGCGGCTTCTCGCAGCAGTGGGGTTACTTCGCCGCCGGCTCCATCGTCGCCGCCATCCCGGTGATGGCGCTCTTCCTGTTCCTGCAAAAGTATCTCGTTTCCGGTCTTACGGCCGGCGCAGTCAAAGGCTGACGCACAAGCAACCTAAGGAGGTCAACCATGAAGAATTTCTGGAAACTGGGAGTCACGACGGCCGTGGCCGGCCTGATGCTCGCCGGCGCGGCGCTCGCCCAGAACGTCTCGTTCAAGGACCCCACGGGGGACGACAAGGGCCCGGGCAAGTACACCTATCCGACCGACGGCGTGTACAAGCGCGGCTCGTTCGACATGACGGCGTTCGACGTCAAGGTGAGCGGCAAGAAGGTCGACTTCTCCGTCACCTTTAACAGCTCGCTGGAGGACCCGTGGCGCATGGGCGGCGGCTTCTCCGTGCAGATGGTGTTCATCGCCATCAAGACCGGCGAGGGCGGCTTCAAGGAGGGCCCCCCGGGCACCAACGTCACCTTCGCCGACGGCAACGAGTGGAACAAGCTGGTGATCCTCTCGCCGCAGCCTCCCGGCCGGGTGAAGACCGAGGTCGATCAGAAGATGGGCGCGATGGCGGCGGCGGTGCTCATCCCCACCCGCGTCAAGGGCGCCGGCAACACCATCTCCGGCTCGGTGGACCTCGACCAGCTCGGCGGCGGTGACCCCTCCAAGTGGGGCTACCAGGTGCTCGTGCAGTCGAACGAGGGCTTCCCCGAGGGCAAGGATCTGATGACTCGCAAGGTCAACGAGTACGAGGGCCAGCACCGCTTCGGCGGCGGCACCGACACCGACTGCGATCCGCACGTGATGGACATCCTCGCCGGCTCCGGCAAGGGACCCGCGGATGAAGCCCAGGCCCAGTTCGACATGCTCAAGTACGAGTGCAACCCGGATGGCACCCGCAAGTCGGGCGCCGTCCTCAAGATGGTCAAGAAGTAAAACTTCCCAGCTCCGCTACGGAGGAGAGGAACTGATATGAGATTCAACAG
>JAICSG010000411.1 GCA_025937035.1 Thermoanaerobaculia bacterium
ACGCGATAGTTGAAGATCGGCGCGAGCTGTTTGATCACTTTTTTGACCCGACGGTTCCAGCGCTTCTTGCCGGCCTTGTGGAAGGCCGCGTTGCCCACCAGGTCCTCATAAGTCTTCTTCTTGCGGAAGGGGTGATGGGCCATCTCGATGTTGGGCACGTAGTGGCCGTCGACGTAGAGCGCGAAGCCCATGCCGGTGCCGAGGGTGAGGACGAGCTCGGTGCCGGAGCCCTCGATCACCGCCAGCCCCTGGACCCCGGCGTCGTTGGCGACCCGGGCGGGCTTGCCGGTCAGCTCTTCCAGCGCTCCGGCGAGGCCGAAGCCGTGCCAGGAGGGGTCGAGGTTGGGAGCGGTCATCGTCCGCCCCTTGACCACGACCCCGGGGAAGCCGGACGCCACCCGGTCGAAGGGGGGCATCTGGCGCACGATCCGCGCGATGACCTCCATCACGGCTTCCGGCGTCGCCGGGTGCGGCGTCTCGATGCGCACCCTCTCGCTGGTGGGGCGGTCCGAGGCGTCGGCGGTGAACCCCTTGACGCCGGTGCCGCCGATGTCGAGGCAGAAGGTGATCAGGCCCGTCTTCTTCATCCCGGCTCTCCTCCCGTGGAGTGAACGACGCCGGGATTATCGCATCAAGAGAGGCCCAGGCCTCAGGGTTGGACCCGAGGCCTGGCCGGAGGGGTCCTATTGGAACCCGCAGGTGGCGCTGATCACGTTGTAGTTGCAGTCGAGCTGGGCGGAGCCGACGAGGACGAGGAACAGCGGGCAGACCTCGTTGGGGTTGCAGCGCGGGGCGCCGAAGACGTTGACGGTGATCCCTGAGCCGGGGCAGTCGCAGAGGACGCCGAAGGAGATGTCGTAGGTCTGGCGGGCCTGGGCGATACACGAGCTCAGCGCCCCCTCGACGGCCCCCTGGGCCTGACCGGTGTTGCAGGTGGGTCCCTGGGCGAGGGCGGCCACGGCGGAGAGCACCAGGAGCAGGGCGGCGATGAGGCAGATCTTTTTGGTCATGAGGGTCCTCCTTGGAAGATGCCGGTCGGGATGACCGGGGAGATTGGGACCGTCTGAGGCCGGGGCGGCGTTGGCGGGGGCCGTCCCTCGGGTCCTGAGATCATCATACTCCAACGATCTCGTAACGAATCCTCCGCGGGGGCCGCCTAACAGATATGGAAACAGAGAACCTACCAACCTGCGAAGGAGTCAAGTCATGGAGATGGTCATCGTATTAGGCGGCGGAGACGCTGGCGTCCTTATCATCACCCCCAAGGGCATCCGCAGGATCGGGCCGTTCGGCCCCGAGGTCCTGCACGAGCTGAAGGCCGTCAACAATCTGGTCCGGGTCGGCAAGGAATTCGGTGACGTGGCGACCCGGCTGTCCGGCCACGCCCTGGCCCAGATCGGAAAGGCCACCGGCACCTCCGGCGCCTCGGTCGTGTTCGCGGACGGCGACGACGTCGTCTACTGCGGAAATGGGAAGCTTCCGATTCCGCTCCCGCACGGCGGCAACGTGCAAGTGGAGCTTCAGGCCGCCTGATCCCCTCTCACCCCGGGCCCGGTTCCCCGGGCCCGGCCTTCTCAGCGCAGCTTTTCCTCCAGCCTGCCGTCCTTCCCCAGCACCGCCGCGTAGCCGCCGTTGGCCAGCCAGGCCTTCGCCGCCCCATCCCCCTTCAGATAGGCGTCCCAGAAGGCGGTCGTCCCCTGCAGGATCAGGCTGTGGAAGACGGGGTCCTTCGGCCGCTCGGCCTGCATGAGGCGGCCGGAGAAGACCATGTGGTCTCCCCCCTGGAACGTCACGAGGTACTGGTCGGCGCCCTGGACGTGGTCGTAGGGGATGCGCCGCTCGGCCGCCCTGGTCTCGCCGATCGGGCTGTCGTCCTCGGTGCCGGTCATGTGGAGGATGGGGATGTGGACGTCGCGGTAGACGCGGTCGTAGTCCTTCTGGCGGGGGGCCGGCGTGCTCATCGCGATGGCCGCTTTGACGCGCGGCTCGGCGAACGTGCCCCCCTGGCCCGCCACCGCCATCGTGGTCCAGGAGCCGAAGGAGTGGCCCGCCATGCCGATCCGGGTGAGGTCGAGCCGGTGCGAGAGGGGCGATCCCCCTTGATTGAGCTTTTCCAGTCGATCGAGCACGAAGCGCACGTCGAGGGGTCTTGCCACGGCGTTGCGCGGATCGCCCGCGGCCTCCCGCAGGTTCTTGAGCAGCCGCCCCCCCTTCTTGAGGGCGGCGGTGTCGCTCCCCAGGTGATCGACGTGGACGGAGACGTACCCCCAGCTCGCCCAGTGGCGGCCGAGGTACTCGTACCCCTCCCGCGAGCCGCCGAGGCCGTGGGAGAAGACGATCACCGGAAAGGGTCCCTGGCCGGTGGCCGGAGCGTAGATCTTCACCGGCACCTGCCGGCTCCGGGCGGCGTCGTGCCAGTCGAGGAGGGTGGCGGTGACGATGGACGGGCCGGGTTCCGCCTTGTACGTCCTGGGGCTCGTGGCCGGCGCCTGGGCCGGCATCACGGGAACGGCGAGCAGCAACAGGGCGAGACAGGCGATCGGGGCTCTCATGGCTCCTGGAACCTCCCGCGAAGGAATTTCCTACGGCTTGGTCCCCGCGGCCTCCGCCGCCCGGGCGATCGCGGCCTTGAGCTTGTCGACGTCGACCGGCTTGACCAGGTGCTCGTGGAAACCCGCCTCGCGGCTGCGGCGCAGGTCCTCCTCCATGCCGAAGCCGCTGACGGCGATCCCCTGGAGGCCGTAGCGCTCCCGCAGCTCGCGCATCAGGTCGAAGCCGCTGCCGTCCGGCAGCCCGAGGTCGCTCACCACGAGGTCGAAGGTGTGGCGCTCGGCCAGCTCGCGGGCGGCGCGCACGGTGGCGGCCGGCTTGACGTCGTGGCCATCGAGCTCGAGCAGGTCGGCCATCACCTGGAGGGTGGGCTCGTTGTCCTCCACCAGCAGGAGGCGAAGGGCCCGGGAGTCGGCGGGCCCGGCGGCATCCCCGGCCGGCCGGGCGGCCTCGGGAGCGGGCACGGTGGCGAGGCTGACCGTGAAAGTGGCTCCCAGGCCGCGTCCCGGGCTCAGGCCCGTGAGGGTGCCGCCGTGCTGGTCGACCAGGGCCTTGCAGATGGCGAGGCCCAGCCCCAGGCCGCCGAAGGTGCGGGTGATCGCGGGGTTCCCCTGCTCGAAGGCGTTGAACAGGCGCGGCAGGTCCTCCGGCGCGATGCCGATCCCGGGATCGATCACCGAGACCTCGATCCGCTCCTCCTCGGGGTTGCGCGTCACCACCCGGATGCGCCCTCCCGCGGGGGTGAATTTCACCGCGTTCTTGAGCAGGTTCCAGAAGACCTGCTGCAGCCGGGCCGCGTCCGCCCGCACGTGGCGCCCGGTGGCTCCGGGCTCCAGGCCGATGGCGAGCGTGCCCGCTTCCACCCCCTCGGAGCAGATGGCGATCGTGTGCTCCAGCAGGGCGTGGACGTCGACCGCCTCCAGGTGGAGGGAGAGCTTGCCGCGGGAGACGCGGGTGAGGTCGAGGAGGTCGTCGATCAGCTTCGCCTCCAGCTCGACGTTGCGCTGGATCATCCGCAGGTCCGCCCGCAAGGCCTCAGGCAGGCCGGGGGAGCGGGCGAGGGCCGCCACCCGCAGCAGCACGGGGGTGAGCGGCGTGCGCAGCTCGTGGCTCAGGGCGGCCAGGAAGTGGTCCTTGGCCTTGCTGGCGGCCTCGGCCCGGCCGTAGAGGCGGGCGTTGTCGATGGCGAGGGAGGCGCGGGCGGCGATCCCCTCGGCCAGCTCGAGGTCGTCGGGGCCGAGATTGCGGCCCGAGACCTCGCTGGTGGCGAGGAGCATCACCCCCAGGACCTCGCCGCGGGCGGCCAGCGGCGCGGTGAGGAACGACCGCGCCCCCATCCGGGCGAACCCTTCCAGGAGCTCCGGGTTGCGCGTGGTCTTGAGGGCGGTCTCGTAATTGACGCTCGCCGCGAGCTGGCTCTCGCCGGTCTTCACGGCCCGCCAGAGGAGGCTCGCGGGATTTTCGGGTGAGGCCGCGAAGATCTCGCCCAGGCGCCGCAGCAGCTCCTCCCCGGCGGGATCGACGTGGCGCAGGGCCACCGGCCGCAGCCGCGGCCCCTCCTCCAGCTCGCAGATCAGCCCGTAATCGGCGAGGCGGGGCACGGTGAGGTAGAGCAGGCGCTCCAGCGTCTCCTCGTAGTCGAGCGACTCGGAGAGGGCACTGCCGGCCTCGGCGAGCAGCGCCGCGCGGTCCTCGGCCCGCTTGCGGGCGGTGAGGTCGAGCACGAAGCCCACCGAGGCGTCCGATTCCGGCAGCAGGGCGGAACCGGCCAGGACGGGCATCCGGCTGCCGTCGGCCCGGCGGAGCTCCTTCTCATAGGGAGCGCAGGCGCCGGTCGCCATCAGCTCGACCATCGCCTTCTCGTCCGCCTCCTCCCAGCCGGGCGGGGTGAGCTCGACCCAGCTCAGCTCGCCCCGTTCCAGCATCTGCCGGGAGTGGCCGAGCATGGCCAGGAAGGCGTCGTTGGCGCTGGTGATGCGGGACTTCTCGTCGGCGTAGAAGATCCCCAGGATGTTCGACTCGAACAGGCGCTCGGCGCGGGCCTGGCTCTCCCGCAATGCCTGGAGCAGCGAGCGGCCGGTGTCGAGCCGGCGGGCGGAGCCGCCCGTCCCCTTGCGAAAGGAATGGCGGCGCTGGGGTTTGAACAACGGAAGCAACCTTTGTCCCGG
>JAICSG010000942.1 GCA_025937035.1 Thermoanaerobaculia bacterium
CCGATGCCGTAGTTCACGTAGAGCCGCGGCGTGAGGTATTTCCCCACCACCAGCGAGGCCCCCTGGAGGCCGCCGGTGGTCTCGAATTTCGCCTCCTCCAGGCCGAAGCGCGCGGCGATCTTCTTCGCTACCAGATTCCCGCCCTTCAGCCCCAGCGAGGTGGCGGCGTTGGCCAGCATGTCCCCCTCCTGCGCGTTGGACTGCCCGAGCGGATGCCCCAGCAGCAGATAGGCCAGCGCGTCGCTCTCGTCCATCGGTGGATCGGAGTAGAGGGTCGCCTGCGGCGCCTTGAGCGTGCCGGTGACGTTGATCCCCGCGATGGTGCCGTCGCTCGCCTTGCGGTAGGCCCGCAGGTCGAGCCCCGGGTTGTCGAGCGGGCCGCCGGCGAAGATGATCCGGCCGCGCTCCAGTGTCAGGTCCTGACCGTAGGACTTGTAGACGCCGTTCTGCACCTCCAACTCGCCCACCGCCGTGACCGGCTTCTGCGGCCGCTCGATCACCAGCAGGCTGCCGGTCAGACCGCCGCTGAAGCCCTGGGCCTTGATCGACACCTTGTCCCCCAGGATGGCGCGGACCCGGGCGTAGAGCTGCCGCGACGGCGCCGGAGTGGTCACGGTCGGCGAGGCCGCGGGGACGATGATCACGTCCTTCGAGACCTGGATCGCCGCCTTCCGGCCTTTCTTGCCATTCTCCTGGTCCACCGTCAGCTCCGGGATGGTGACGTCGCCGGTGACGTCCGTCCGCAAGCCGTTCATCGCCACCTGGAGCCGGGGGGAGACCAGCACCTTGAGCTGCGCGGTGTTCGAGGCCACGAAATTCTTCCCTTCCAGGGTGAGCTTGCTGGGCGTGCCGTCGAGCGCCAGCCCGCCGGCCAGCGTCACCGTGCCGTTGCCCGAGCGGGCCGAGCCCTGGACCTGGATCGGCCCCGTGCCGGCGCTCTTGGCCGTCAAGGACACCTGCCGGATCTGGAGGTTGTACTGGGGCACGTCCGCCTGCGCCTGCTGGAGCAGCACCTGACCGTTGGCTGCCGGCTTGGCCACCGTGCCGCCCAGGGTGAGGTCGGAGCTCAGGGTGCCCCGCACGTTGTCGAGGTCGGGGACGAAGGCCTCCACCAGCCCCAGGTTGGAGAAGTTGGCCACGATGCGCCCGTTGATCGTCTGGCTCTGGAGCGGCGCGCCGATCTTGTTGTACTGCGGCAGCCGCAGGTCGGCCCGCACCACGCCGGTGTTGATGAAGGCGAGATCGGCGTGACCGGTGAGGCCGTCGGCGCCCGCCACCACGCGGACCGTCCCCTGGTCGAAGCGCACCTGGGCCGTCTCGCCGGACTTGGTGGGATAGCGGATCTCCCCCGGGCCGGGATGGAGGTCGACGTTGGCGGTGACCACGCCGGCCGGCGAGCCGGTGCCGGCGAAGGTGCCGCCCACGGCGCCGGTGATCTGCATGTCCGGCGGCAGGAAGGGCTTGAGGAGCGAGAAGGGCACCTGGGCCACCGTCCCGTTGGCGCTCCACGGGCCGTTCTTCACCCACTGGCCGTCCGCGCAGAGACGGGCGTTGCCCGAGGTCCAGCAGAACCCCTTGAGAGCGGCCTGGGTGGAGCCGGCGGTCAGCCCCGCCGGGCCGGCCAGCGACCAGTTGCCGGTCTGTGGATCGCGCAGGTCGAGCCGGCGGATCTCGCCCGTCCAGGTGCCCGTCGAGGTGGTGGCGCCGCGCAGGCCTCCCGCCAGGGCCAGATCGAGCCCGCCGGTCGACTGCCGCACGGCGAGGGCGATCGAGTGGGCGGACCGCGTCCCCGTGCTGGTGAGGGTGACGGTGTCGTACTTCCGGCCGTTCATCCCCACGTTGGCGGCCTTGAGATTGAGGGCCAGCGGGCCGTTGGCCCCCAGGTCCACGTCGGCCTGGAGGTTGACGTTGCCCGCCGAATAGGTCTGGTAGACCAGCGACGTCGCCGACCCTTGAGCGGTCACCCGCGGCGCCTTCCACGGCCCGGCGAGATGCCCCTGGGCGTTCACCGCGCCGCCGGTGTTGGGCACGGCCTCGGCGAGGTTCGGCGCGGCGAGCTTCCAGTCGAGATCGGCGGCGGTCTTGGTGAAGGCGCCGGAGGCGGTGACCTCGGCCGTGCCGGAGCGCAGGTCGAGCCCGGGGAGGCGGTAGCGGTCCCCGGCCATCTCCAGGTGGGCGGTGCCGGCGAGCGGGTTCCCCCGGAGCTGGCCGCTGACCTGGTTGAGGTCCACCCGGCCGTAGGGGGCGCCGTTGCGCAGCGAGCCCTCGCTGGCGGCGGCGAAGGTGATCCGCCCC
>JAICSG010000359.1 GCA_025937035.1 Thermoanaerobaculia bacterium
ACAAACCACGATGATCGTCCAGACACTCTCTCCGCGGCATGTCGATTGCTCCACCTTTCACGCGGAGAGGAGGGAGCGAGATGCACGATTCACAAACCAACGTCCTGAAGGGAGCCGCCGCCGGATTGGCCGCCGGGCTCGCCGCCACCTGGGTGATGACGCAATTCCAGCATCTGTCCGGCAAGCTCGTCGACCGCCCCGAGCGGGAGGATCCCCAGCACTCCGCGAAACGGGGCAAGCCGGAGAGCGCCCAGCAGAAGGAGCAGGGGGACGACGCCACGGTGAAGGCCGCCGACAAGCTCTCGCGGGGCCTCTTTCACCACCCGCTGAGCCAGGACGAGAAGAAGGTCGCCGGCCCGGCCCTGCACTATGGCTTCGGGGCCCTGACCGGCCTGGCCTACGGGGCGCTGGCGGAGCTCGCTCCGGCGGTGACGCGGGGGGCGGGCGCGCCGTTCGGGACGGCGGTCTGGCTGGGGGCGGACGAGGTCGCGGTGCCGGCCTTCGGGCTGTCCGGCCCGCCCTGGGAGCACCCGGCGTCGGTCCACGCCCGGGCGCTCGCCGCGCACCTGGTCTACGGGCTCACGACCGAGGGGCTGCGGAAGCTGGCACGGCGGGCCCTCTGAGGCTCAGCTCCCCTTCAACACCACGCGGGCCCGGGAGGTCCAGGGCTCGAGCCAGACGACACCGTCCACGCCCTTGAGATCGACCCTGGACCGGGGGAGCAGCGGGAGATCCAGACCTGCCAACCGCCGCGTCCCCAGCGGCTGGACGGCCCCGCGCTCCAGATCCACCCGCCAGAGCTCGTGGGACCGGGGGGGAGCGCCATGTCCGTGGGTGACCACCCGCAGGAGGCCGGGAGCCGGCTGATCGGCCACGATCACGCGGATCGTGTTCGGGAAGGGGAAGCGCCGCGGCTCGGCGTGGCCGTCCGCAGGAAAGATCCTCAGCTCGTGCTCGTATTTGTCTCCGAGGGTCTCCACCACGGCGATCCGCCCGTCGCGCAGGAAGGTCCCCCGGGCGCTGCCGCTCCCCAGAGTCGCCAGAGGCATGCCGGAGCTCGCGTCAAAGAGCCCCAGGGCGTTGCCGCTGCGCAGCAGGATGCGGTCGCCTTCCGGGGAGAAGCTCCACTCCCGGAGATCGCCGGCCGACGCGGGGACCTCCCCTGTCGGCAGAGGCCGCGGCGAGCGGGCGGTCAGATCGACCTCGAAAATCGGAACCGGCAGGCCCACCCTGCCCGGGACGTACCCTGGAAAGACCATGTCGAAGATCCGCAGGCGGTCGGGCCCGGCGAACGCCAGCCGGGGGGTGCCGTAGCGGCTGTCGTAGAGCGGCGCCGCGAGCAGGCGGCCGTTCTCCACCTCCGAGACCGTCAGGTTTCCCGGCCACTCGTACGCGGCCACCCGGCGGCCGTCCGGGGACAGGGCGAAGCCGCGAGGGACGGTCCGGTACGAGACCGGCGTCCGCACCGGGGTGGCGCCGGGGCGGCCGAGATCGAGCCGGTGGAGGACGACCGGGGAGGCGAAGGGAGCCCCGTCGTACTCCAGCCAGACCACCCGGCGGCCGTCCGCCGAGAAACGCACCATGGTGTCGAACGTGCCGTAGACGTTCCCGAAGGAGACCAGGCCGGAGCGGGTGCGGAAGGCACGCCCGGAGTCGAGGTCGTAGAGGAAGCTCGGGTTGTAGCCGGGCCGCCAGGCGGCGGGACCGCTGAACGCGATCCAGTGCTCTCCCGGCAGGCCCGGCCCCTCAGTGGCCTCGACGATCCCCCGGAGATCGTTGGGGCCCGCGGCCAGGACCCAGACGGCGAGACCCGTGAAGAGGAGGACGGAGGTGAGCAGCATCCCCCACAATCCCTGCGAGAGCACGCGGTGGGCCCGCCGCGGATCGGTCCGCCCGCGGACCACCTGCAGGGCGCCGGCCACGGCGAGAGCGAGCAGGAGGGCGAGGAGCAGCCCCAGCTCCATCCAGGCGATGATGCCCAGGTGATCCTCCCGCTTCAGGCTCCAGAAGGAGTAGGAGCGGGCGAAGACCCCCTCGAGGCCCAGTCTCTGTGCCGACCACCCGGCGAGGCCGCCGCACACCGCCAGCGCCGCCAGGTCGAGCAGGGCCCACGGGGAGCGGGCGCGCACGATGACGCTCGCCGCGTGCGAGGTCAGCAGCAGCAGCAGGAGAACCAGGGCCCAGGCGGCGAGGACACCGGGGCCGGTCACGTTCAGCAGACCGCCCCGCCCCAAGGTCCCCCAAGTGCCGTCGAGGCTCAGATTGCCTCCCAGCAGGGCGGCGGGGACGAGGACGAGAATCCCGCCGCCGAAGATCAGCAAGAGGGCGGCGGCCATCTTCCCCGCCCAGACCGCCCAGCCGGGGATCGGGCGGGAGAAGTAGAAGCCGAGCCGCCTCTCCACCAGATCACCGGCGATGATCGAGCCGCCCAGGAAGATCGCCAGGAGCGCGGTCAGCAGGGACGCCAGCCCCAGAGCCACCCCTCCGCGGAGGTCCGCCGCGGCCACTCCGCTTGACCGCGCGCCCGGCAGCAGCGGCGCCACCACGGCGATCAGACCCAGGGCGAGTGCCAGCAGCACGATCAGCCGGCGCTCGAAGACCTCCCGCCTCAGGATGGCGACGAAGCCTCTCAATCCTCCTCCACTCCAAGGACGGGCCACAGCTCCGCCGTCTTCGGGTCGAGCTCGAAGAGGTGCCCTCCCCGGCTCAGGAACAGCCGCCCGCCGACCGGCCTCAGGTCCCGGCGGAGCTCGCGCGTGGAGCCCGTGGCCAGGTCGAGCAGCAGCAGCCGCTCCCTGCCGCGCCAGACGCCGGCCGCGGCCTCCAGGGCCAGGAGATCCGGCGCGGGCTCCGCCGCGACCGCCAGGCTGCCCCGCCCCCCGATGCGGCACCGGCGCAGCTCCCTGGCCAGATCGGGCGAGAAGATCCGGATCTCGTTCCCTTCCTCACCAGGAGTCACCACGGCGATCCGGCCGCCGGATAGGAAATCCATGCCGCCGGGCTCGCCGCCCTCCCACGGAACCTGGGCGAGAGGCCGGCCCGTCCAGCCGTCGAGGAGCTCGACCGCCCGCGTCCTGGGGTCGGAAATGAGCGCCCGCGAGCCGTCGCCGCTCCAGGCCACCCTCGCACCGGAGGAGAGATCCTCGAAGCCACCCGTGCTCCAGGGATGCCCCCGGGTCACGTCCATTGCCCAGACCCGCCAGATCTCGCTGAGGCTTCTGCCTGCCATCAGGTACGTCCGCTGCTCGACGCCGCGGAGCTGAATCCGCCCGGGCCCCACGAACTGGAGGGCCGGCGTCTCCTCGAAGTGAGGGAGCGGCGCCGCCGCGAGCCGGCTCCCGGTGGCGATCTCGTCGATCACGATCCTCCCATCCAGGATCGCGGCGGCCTGGGAGCCGTCCGGCGAGAGAGCCCAGGCCTTCGGCGGCCTGGGATACCAGACGTTGCTCTGGAACGGGGAGGCGCCAGGACGGCGGAGGTCGAGCCGGGTCAGTTGTATCGGACCTAACGTCTTGAGCCCCTCGAGCCCCCCGGCGAGCTCCGGCCAGACCGCCCAGCGGCCGTCCGCCGAGAAGGGGGTGCTCAGCCAGGCGACGAGGAGACGGTGGAAACGGCCGCTCTTCCGGTCCACCAGGAAAGTCGAAGCGAGATGGCGGCGCGGATCGGCCCCGTCGACCACGATCCAGGAGCCTGAAGAGGAGACGGCCTCATTGATCCTGAGATCCCGCGGCGTCCCCGCGAGCACCCAGCCAGTGAAGCCCTGCGCGCCGAGAGCGCCGGCGAGCAGCACCCCCCAGAGGGTGAGCGAGAGGGCCCGGTGAGCGCGGCGGGGATCGGTCCTGCCGGCCGTCACCTGGCGGGCTCCGGCGGCGAGCAGGCCCGCCAGCCCCAGGCCGGAGAGGATCGCGATCACCGGTTGCCGCGCGAGGTAGGCTCCGTAGAACCCGAGGCGGTGGAAGGCGTCCCAGACCAGGACGGCGAAGACGGCGGCTCCCGCGAGGTCGAGAGCCAGCCAGGCCGTCCGCGCGCGCAGCATGACGCTGAAGGCGTGGCTGACCAGGATCAGACAGAAGATGAGCAGCGCCAGGAAGGCCCAGGTGATCCCTGGTTTTAGAGTACCGATCAAGCTCCCCAGATCCGGGAGATGGCCGTTCAACAGGGCCGACGGCAACGCCACGAGCAGCGCCGATCCCAGGGACAGCACCAGCACGGCTCCCAGCTTCCCGGCCCAGATCGACCAGCCGCGCAACGGACGCGAGAAGTAGAAGCCGAGCCGCCCCTCGCCGAGATCGCGGGAGAGGACCGAGCCGCCGAGGAGGATGGCGAGCATGGCGCTCAGGCCCAGGGCGAGCACGAACGCCAGGCCGTTCCTCACGTCGTCGTGATTCTCCGCCGCGAGCCCCGGCAGCCAGACCGCGGCCAGGGGCATGAGCCCCAGCCCCAGCGCCACGGCCGCGAGCAGCCGGCGCTCGAAGACCTCCCGTCCCAGGACGGCGGCGAGCCCTCTCATCCGGCGGCCTCCATTCCACCCGTGAGGGCGATGAAGATCTCCTCCAGGGTCAGCGAGCTGACCTCGGGCCCGTCCTCCACCGGCAGATGCTCCTCGGCGTACCGGGAGACCACCGCGTCGACCTCCCAGCCGCGCGAGGCCACGGCGACCGGCGCCAGGGGGGCGAGCCGCCCGACCGCCGCCTCCCGCGAGCGCGGGAAGCTGACGCGGCGGAAGCGGGCTTTCAGCGCCTCCATCTCCTCATCGAGCACCAGCTTCCCCTCGCGCAGGATGCCTACCCGGTCGGCGATCCGCTCCACCCCCGAGAGGTCGTGGGTGGTGATGAAGACGGTCGTCCCGCGGTCGGCCAGATCGCCGATCAGCTCCTCGAAGACCGCCTTGCGGGCCACGGCGTCGAGCCCGAGGGTGGGATCGTCGAGCACCAGCAGGCGTGGGGAGGGGGCGAGGGCCAGCGCCATCAGCACCTGCCCCTTCTGCCCCTTGGAGAGCTTGCCGAACGGCGTATCGCCGGGGACCCCGAACCGCTTGAGCCGCGCCTCCACTCCGGCGGCGTCCCAGCGGGGGTAGAGCCGGGAGCAGAAGCGG
>JAICSG010001170.1 GCA_025937035.1 Thermoanaerobaculia bacterium
CGGCTGAGCACGATGCCGGTGCGGAGCACGGGGCGGCGGACGCCCATCGCCTCCACCTCGGCCGTGGAAGCCTCCCTCTCGACGCAGACCCGGGCCAGGAAGTCGTCCCCCGGCGGATGGGACTCGGTCACCACCTGGTCGCCGGCGTCGCCGTAGTAGCCGACCGCCGAGCCCTGGAGCAGGGCCCGCGGCTTCGCCTTGGCTTGGCGGACCGCCTCCAGCACGGCGCGGCCGGACTGGACCCGGCTCTCCCGGATACGGCGCTTCTTCTCCTCCGTCCACCGCCCCTCGGCGATGGCGTCCCCGGCCAGGTGGACGATCACCGTGTCGCCGTCGAGGAGCCTGGCCCAGTCGCCGGCGGTCCTGCCGTCCCACTGGGCCGCCCGTGTGTTGGGCGGCAGCGGTTTCGTCTTCGAGGGGTTACGGGTGAGCACCACCACCTCGTGACCCGCGCTCCCCATCTCCCGGGCCACCGCGCCGCCGATGAGCCCCGTCCCCCCCGTGATCACGATCCGCATGATGCCCTCCCTTCTACACCGCCGCGAGCTCCTCCTCCAGGAGTTGGCGCTGGTGGAGCTCGGCGTAGAGACCGCCCTCGGTGATGAGCTGCGCGTGCGCGCCGCGCTCGACGATCCGCCCCTGGTCGAGCACCAGGATCAGGTCTGCGTCCTTCACGGTCGAGATCCGGTGGGAGACCAGGAAGACCGTCCGCCCGCGGAAGACCGTCCGCAGGTTGGCCAGGATGTGCTCCTCGGTCTGGGTGTCCACGGCCGAGAGGCAGTCGTCGAGCAGCAGGATGCTGGGCTCGCGCAGGAGCGCCCGGGCGAGCGTCACCCGCTGCTTCTGGCCGCCGGAGAGGGTGAGGCCCCGCTCGCCGACGATGGTGTCGAGCCCGTTGGGGAACGATTCGAGGTCCGGCCCCAGACCCGCCAGGCGGGCGGCCTCGGCCACCTGCTCGAGCGTGGCGTCCGGACGGCCGAGGGCGATGTTCTCGCGGATGGTCGCCGAGAAGAGGAAGGTCTCCTGCGGCACCATGCCGGTCGAGGCGCGGAGCCGGGCCAGCGGCAGATGCCGGATGTCCGTGCCGTCCACCCGCAGCGCGCCGTGCGGCGGATTGATCAGCCGCGGGATCAGCGCCAGCAGGGTGCTCTTGCCCGAGCCGGTCCGGCCCACCACCGCCACCGTCTTCCCCGCCGGCACCTGAAGGTCGATGTCCGAGAGCACCGGCACCCCTTCCCGATAGGAGAAGCTCAGGTCCCGGAAGCTCACCTCACCCCGGATCACGCCGGGGTCGACCAGCGGCTCCTCGTCGCGGATGGCCGGCGTGGTGTCCAGGATGTTGCGGATGCGGGCGAGCGAGGCGGTGCCGCGCTGGGTCAGGTTCACCACCCAGCCGATGGCGATCATCGGCCAGATCAGCCGGCCCAGGAAGAGCTGGAAGCTGACCAACTCGCCGATCGAGATCCGGCCGCGGATCACCAGCATGCCGCCGTAGAAGAGCACCGAGGCGAAGCCGATCCCCACCAGGGCCTGGAGCAGCGGCTGGAAGGCCGTCGCCCAGCCGGCCAGCCGGACGTTGCCGGCCAGGTACTCCTCGTTGACCCGGGCGAAGTCGGCCTCCTCCCGCGCCTCCTGGGCATAGGCCCGCACCACCCGCACGCCGGACAGGTTCTCCTGCACCTTGGCCGTGATGTCCGAGAAC
>JAICSG010000042.1 GCA_025937035.1 Thermoanaerobaculia bacterium
AGGTCTCATCATGAATTGGACATCTGTGCTGAAGATACCGCAGCGTTTGTCGACGGCGTCGCAACACTACAACGGCATAGGGACACAGGGGCTGGCGCTCATCCTGCTCCTGCTGGCCGTCCTGGGTCCCAGCGAGGCCCGGGCTGACACCCTTTTGGTCTCGACCTCCGGCAGCACGATCCTCGAGCTCTCGCTGACCGGCCAGGACCTCGGCACCTTCGCTTCAGCGGGGCTGAGCCAACCTTCCGACCTGGCCCTCGATCGGTCCGGTAACCTGTATGTGGCCAGCGTCGGCAATCACACGATCCGCAAATTCTCACCGACAGGCCAGGACCTCGGCATCTTCGCTTCGACGGGGCTGAACGAACCCGTCAACTTGGCCTTCGATGTGGCGGGCAACCTCTTCGTGTCCGACATCTTCGACAACACGATCCGCAAGCTCTCTCCGACGGGCCAGGACCTGGGCCTCTTCGCGTCCCTGCTGGGGATCGGTTGTCCTGCTGGCTTGGCCTTCGATCGGTCCGGCAACCTGCTCGTGGCCGATGCCTGTCTCAGCGTGATCCGCAAATTCTCACCGACAGGCCAGAGCCTCGGCCTCTTCGCCTCGACGGGGCTGAGCAACCCTGAGGGCTTGGCCTTCGACAGATCCGGGAACCTGTTCGTCTCCAACACCGACAACGGTGGGCCCTTCCGCAACACGATCCGCAAATTCTCGCCGGCAGGCCAGGACCTCGGCCTCTTCGCCTCGACGGGGTTGTACTTTCCCGTCGGCCTGGCCTTCGATCGGTCCGGCAACCTCTTGGTGGCCAACGAGGAGCAGAGGCCAGGGCAGATCGACTATTCGATCCGCAAATTCTCACCGACGGGCCAGGATCTCGGCGACTTCGCCGTGCTGTCGACCCAACCTCGGTACCTGGTCATCACCGCTCCGGCTTTTGCTGGGACGCCGGGGGAGCCGAATTGTCACGGCAAGAGTGTCTCCGCGCTGGCCCGGCAGTTTGGAGGCCTTGCAGCCGCGGCCGCGGCCTTGGGGCTCCCCGGCGTGCCGGCGTTGCAGGATGCCATTGGGGAGTTTTGCGAGGAATAGGAGCTCGCCCGAGCGGTGCCCCCTACAGAATCCCGCGTTTCCAGGGTGACGGCGCACCAGGCCGCGGCCTCGCCCGCCGTCACTCCTGGAGCGCCTCGCCGGGCGACACCCGGGCCGCCCGCCAGGCCGGGCCGGCGCTCGCCAGGAGCGCCACGCCGGCGAGGAGCAGGGCCACGGCCCCGAACAGGAGGGGGTCGGCGACGCTCACCCCGTAGAAGAGGCTGGCCAGGGCGCGGCCGAGGGCCAGGGCCGCTCCGAGCCCCAGGACGATGCCCAGGAGGGTGGGCCCCATCGCCTCGACGACCACCAGGCGGAGCACGTCCCGGATCTGCGCTCCCAGGGCCATGCGCACGCCGATCTCCTGTGTCCGCCGCCCCACGGTGTAGGAGAGCACGCTGTAGATCCCCACCGCCGCCAGCAGCAGGGCGAGCCCCGCGAAGGCGGCGAGGAGCAGCATGGTGAAGCGCTCCTGCGCGAGCATGGCGGCCACGGCGGAGTCCAGGGTCGCGACCTCCAGCAGCGGCAGGTCCTTGTCCTCGGCGTGGATGGCGCGGGTGACCGCCGGGACCAGGCTCTCGGGCCGGGTCTTCGCGCGCACCACGAACGTCGTCGCCGGCCACGGCCTCTGGGCCATCGCCTGATAGACGGTCGGCACCGGCCCCGCGGCCCGCAGCCCGTCCACCTTGACGTCGGCGACCACGCCCACGACCTCCTGCGAGACGCGCGGAGCGATGCCGAGGATCAGCCGCTTGCCCAGAGGGTCCTCGCCGGGCAAGAAGCGCCGGGCCATGGATTCGCTGATCAGGACGACCGCCGGCCGGTCGAGGGCGTCCGTGGCGGTGAGGTCGCGCCCGCGCCGGAGCGCGATGCGCAGGGTCCGCAGGTAGCCCGGAGAGATCAGGCGCACCGCCACCTGGGGCTGCTCCGCGAGGGCGCCCGTCGTCCGGCCCGCGATGGCGACCGGCTCGTTCAACCCGGGCTCGGTCAGGGGGAGCCAATCGACCGTGGCGGCGGCCTCGACTCCCGGCAGGGCCCGCAGCCGCGTGAGCACCCGGTCGAAGAAGGCGCTCTGCTGGCGGGGCTCGGGGTACTGCTGTTGCGGGAGGCCGAGGACCAAGGTCAGCACGCCATGGGGATCGCAACCGGGATCGTCCCGCTGCAGGACCCTGAGGCTCTCGATCATCAGCGCCGCGCCGAGGAGGAGGACGAGCGACAGCGCGACCTCGGCGACCACCAGCGCGCCGCGGGTGCGGCGGCCGCCGGCCGCCGCGTCGGTCCGCCCCAGCCCGCGCTGGAGCGCCTGCCGGAGAACATGGGGATCGCTCCGCAGGAAGGACCAGGCCGGCACCAGGCCGGCGGCGAGCCCGGCGAAGAGCGAGATCCCCAGCGTGAAGGCGAGAATTCGGAGGTCCAGGTGGACATCGAGCCCTTGCGGGAGCAGGTTGCCCAGGAACCCCACGAGGAGCGCCACGCCAAAGTGCGCCAGGTAGAGGCCCAGACCGGCGCCGGCCACTGCGAGGAGCAGCGCCTCCGCCGCGAGCTGTCGCACCAGTTGCCCGCGGCTCGCTCCGAGCGTGCCGCGGATGGCCATCTCCTTGCTCCGGCCCAGGGTCCGCACGAGGACCAGGTTGGCCACGTTGGCGCAGGCGATGAGGAGGACGAAGACGACCGCACCCAGGAGCAGGAGGAGGGCCGGGCGCACCCTTTCCGTCAGGTAGTCGTGGAGCGGCTGGACGACGGTGGCCCAACCTTTGTCCGCCTCGGGATATTGCCGCGCCAGGCGGCCTGCCAGGGTGTCCATCTCCGCCTGCGCCTGAAGGCGGTCCACGCCGGGCTTCAGGCGGGCGATGACGTACTGGAGGCGCTCGCTCCGGACCGCGCGCTCCTTGGCGTTCCAGGCGAGCGGCGTCCAGACCTGGACGGTCGCCGGATACCAGCCCGCCACCCGGAGGGCAGGCATGACGCCCACCACCGTGTGGCGCCGGCCGTCGAGCACGAGCCCCGGCCGAGAATCCGCGGATCGGACCCGAAGCGGCTCTGCCACAGAGCCTGCGAGAGGATCACGACGTCGTCGTGGCCCGGCTCCTCTTCGCCGGGAGCGAAGACCCGGCCGAGGACCGGTTGGATCGCGAGGACGGAGAAGAAGTCGCCCATCACGGTGGCGGCCGTGAGCGCCTCGGGCTCCTGCCCGCCGGTCAAGGTCAGGGAGCCGCCCCGGTAGGCCGCCAGCGCCGAGAAGGAGTGGCTCTGGGCCCGCCAGTCGAAGTAGTCGGCGGGCGACGCCGCCTTCAAGGACGCTGTCGGTGGCGGCGGCGTCTCCTCGAGCCGCATCATTCGTGCGGGCTCCGGGAAGGGCAACGGCCGCAGCAGCACGGCGTCGACGACGCTGAAGAGAGCGGTGTTCGCCCCGATCCCGAGCGCCAGGATGCCGATCGCGGCGGCGGCGAAGCCCGGGCTCTTGCGGAGCGTGCGCAGGCTGTAGCGGAGATCCTGCCCCAGCGTGCTCATGGTGCCATTATCTCGGCGACCGGCACCCGTGGGGCCAGGACCGCCCCCATGCTCGTCAGGTGCAGGAGGGCCGAGCGGCGCACCTCGTCGGCGGTCTGGCGGCCGAGCGTCTCGTCGTCCAGGTCGCGGGCGCCGGTCGCCTCGGGATCGATCTCCACGTCGTAGCCGCGCACCAGAGCCTCCCGCGTGGTGGTGGAGACGCACATGTGGGCGTAGAACCCGACGACTAGGACGGCGCGCACGCCGAGCGACTGGAGCCATGTATCGAGCGCGGTGCCGCTGAACGCCCCGAAGACGTCCTTCTCGAAGAGCCTCTCGGGTGCGGTACCCGGCTGGGGCCCGAGGCCGGGCGAGAGCTCCGCCCCCCAGGAGCCGGGCGCGAACGCCGGCCATTCGTGCGGCCGGTTGTGGTGGAGGACCCAGGCGATCGGCCTCGCCTCGCGCCGCGCCTCCTCGACCCGCTCGCGGATCGCGGCGAGAGCGGCCGCGTGGTTGGGAACGGGACGGCGTCCCCGCGGTGAGAACTCGTTCTGGGCGTCGACGACGATCAGAGCCTTCATCAGCGGCCTCCTGGATTGAGCCTGCGATCGGTTACCATGGCGGGAGCGCTGGGGCTCCCGCTCCTTCCGAGACGACCGCAGCATGGCGGAGCCGGTGGATCTCTCCCAACCAGCGATAACACCGATCGGAGCCGCCGATGAGCGCAAAGCAGGCACGCCCCGCGCCGGCCCGGGAGGAGCCGGCGGTGGAAGCCCGGCCGATCCCGGAGCGGAGCGGCTGGGCGGGGCTCGAGATCCGGCATCTGCGCGCCCTGGTGGCGCTGGTGGATTCCGGGAGCATGACGGCGGCGGCGCAGGCTCTCGGGATGGCCCAGTCGACGGTCTCCGAAGCGATGGCCGCTCTCGACCGGACCCTCGGCACGCCGGCCGTGGCGCGGCGGCGCGGCGCCCGCGGCAGCGACCTCACCGCCGCCGGCCGCGCGCTGCTGCCCTACGCCCGGCGCGTGCTGGCCGCCCTGGAGGACGCCCAGACGGCGGTGGCCGCCGTCACCCGCGAGGCGCGGGCGAGCGTCGACATCGTGGCCAACGAGTCGGTGAGCACCTATCTGCTGCCGGAGGCCCTGGCGATGTTGCGGCAACGGTGGCCGGGCACCCGCTTCAGCGTGACCGTGGCGACCTGCCAGGCGGTGCGCGAGGGCCTGGCGCAAGGACGGTACGATGCCGGCTTTCTGCTCGCCACGGCGGAGGCGGAGGCGAGGGAGGGCGGGCTGCCGCTGGCCGACGTGCGGCTGGTGCTGTTCTGCGGCGCCGAGCATCCGCTGGCGCCGCCGGAGAACGGGCCGGTGCCGCGGGCCCGGCTGGCGCCGTTCCGCATCTTCACGAGCGATTCCTCGGGCGACTTCCACGCCCTGCTCCACGGCTTCTTCCACGCCGACGGCCTGCCGGGGCCCCGCCTGGAGGCGAGCGGCACGATCGACGCGGTGAAACGGAGCGTGCTGGCGGACCGGCTGGCCCTGGGAGTGCTGCCGGAATATGCCGTCGCCGAGGATCTGCGGAACGGGAGGATGCGCGCCCTGCCGGTGCGGCCGAGCCTCCCCCGGATGCGGCTGGCGGCTCACCTCTGCGGAGTCCGGCCGACCGGTCCGGCCGCCGCCGACCTGATCGAGGTCCTGCGAGCCGTCGTCGGGCCCGTGCTGAACGATGCCGCCGTTCGCGGCAGGCCTCAACAGGACGTCGACGGAGCCGGGCGGCGTAGATCTCGCGGATAAGCCGGCAACCGATGCGATCGCCACGATCCGGAACCAGGAATAGGTTCCAGAGACGGCATTGACGCGAATACGATTCAGGATTAGCCTGTGGCGATGACAGCCCGCGTGACATCGTTCGCTCCACAGCTCCTCGTCGACGACCTTGAGCGCTCGATCTCGTATTATCAGAAATTCGGTTTCACTTTCGGCGAGCCTTGGAATGGTTTTTACGCCATCGGTGTCCTGGATGGAATGGAGCTTCATCTCAAGGAGGCTCCCAAGAACGAAGCGGAGCGCCGGCACCGGCGCGACAACGGGCATCTCGACGCCGCGGCGGGAGTCGACGGCATCGAGGCGTTTTACGATCAGTGCGTCGCCAACGGAGCCATGATCGTCAAGCCGCTCGCGGCCACCGAATGGGGTACGAAAGATTTTTACGTCGAAGATCCCGATGGCTACATCATCGCCTTCGGCGGCCTTGCCACGATAAGGCCGTAAACCCGCTCACCCCCTCTCGCGTCGTCGCGAGAGTCGGGGCAATACTTCGCGGACCTCAATCACATCGCCGGCCCGCCTGAAACGAAGGATACCCCAGGGGCCGGCGAAGACCACGCCGAGCAGGTGCTCTGGCGCGACGGCTCCAACGTCGAGGTGGAGCTCCTTGCCATTCACGGCGGCGGGCATTGCATACCTCAGCCGTACGTGCGCTATCCGCGGATTTTGGGTCCGACGCCCAGGGAGCCGAACGGACCGGCGGTGATCTGGGCCTTCTTCGAGCGGCAGCAGAACAGGTGACGGCAAGGGATTTCTCCCCAGAGAGCACCTGAGCCGTGCGCTCGGGCGGGGCCGGCGACGCCGGGGGGCCCAATAGGCCGGGGCCGGTGAATCGGTTAGAGTCCACGCCGGACCAGAAGACGGCAGGAGGCTTATCGTGGAAGACCGCGCTGATACCCGATTCGACTGGAGCTGGCTTGCGGGCACGTATTGGTACGTGCCGCAGCCGGATCTTCCGGCTCTTCAATTCGACCCGGAGGACAATGCATTGAGCTGGCTGGCCGACCAGACGGTCTGGCACATCAGCGGGTACAAGACCGGCTACTTCTGGGGCGTGACGGCGGCGTTGACATACGGCGCCGGCGAGGAGCCGCCGGCCCATGGGCCCGCGTCGAGGATCGGGCACCTGACGATGCTCGGGACCGTGCTGCCGGAAGGCCAGATCCAGATCACTTTTCTTTCCGGTCGCAGGGGGAGCTCGCCGACGATCGGATTCGGCCAGATGGTGAGGATCGGAGAGGCTTGGACGTTCGAGATGCAGATGTCCACGGATCGTGGGGAAAACCGCCTTCTCCACTGGGCGAACATGGTGGAGACCCGCGAAGGCGAAGCCAGTTGGAGCCAGCTCCCAGGCGTCGGCCTGTCCGTACCCCAGATGCTGGAGGGCGCGGTCTACCCGAGCTTCGAAACGGAGTGAGGCGAGGAGCGCGGTTGGCTCGACTCCACGCTCACGCGGTGGCAGCATCCTTATTGAGGTAGATCATGGATCTTGATGCGAGTTATATTCTTTGCGCGATCATCGTCGGTCTGGGTGCGACTCTGGTCATGGATCTGTGGAATCTGTTCCTGAAGCGAGCCTTCGGCATTCCATCTCTCAACTACTGCCTGCTTGGACGCTGGCTTCTCCACATGCCGGAGGGCACTTTCAGGCATGCGAGCATCGCTGCCGCGCCCCGAAAGCCCTTCGAATGCATGGCCGGCTTGATAGCCCACTATACGATCGGTGTCGTGCTCGCGCTCGGGCTCGTCGCTCTTGCATCAGGGGACTGGCTTGCGCGACCGACTTTGCTGCCTGCGCTGCTCTACGGCATTGTCACCGTGGTGTTCCCGTTCTTCATCATGCAGCCGGCGTTCGGCCTCGGCATTGCCGCATCAAAAACGCCCAATCCGACGCAGGCCAGGCTAAAGAGCCTGATGACACATACCGTGTTTGGAGTCGGGCTGTATCTATGTCTGCTTGGTGTGAGCCACGCGATCATGTGGTACGTTGATGTGCTGCCGGTATCCTCCCATGAGCCAACCCCCAGCGTCCGGCTCGCCTCGACGCGCCACGCGGACGTCAAGGCGGCCCTGCTGGACAAGCGGCTCTCGGCGGCCCGGACCCGCGACGTCCAGGCGGCGCAGCTCTCCGGGGATCTGCGCCGACAGCTAGCGCCGGTGACTTTTTCCAAGGTGGAGAATGGAGCCCCGTGATGGCCGAAGGCTCGCCAAAACCCTTTCGGTTCGTGCCGGTGAGCCCGGAGACGGTCAAGATTCCCCATCTGCCGCCTCCGGAGGCTCCCGAGGAGGCCTACGCCGACGCCCCTGTCCGCGCGGAGACGCATGGGCTGCGGAGCTTTCTCTACCGGACCTTCATGCTGCCGCTCGTCGGTCTGGGCTTCTTCGTTCCGTCCGAGATTCCCGCCTCACCTCCAGGGCAGATCGTGCAGATCGCCCCCGGCAATCCCCAAAAGGCGGCCGAGAGCCAGCACCTCGATGCGCTGATCCGCGCTCATCGGACGGGACAGGGATCCGCTGATCCGGAGAACGTCAGCCGGGGGGAGAGCCTGGCCAAGGCGATCGAGGCGGTGTCGGAAATCCCGGAGAAGGTGGAGGACCAGGAGGACGCGATCCGCTCAGCGCTGGATATTTACGCGACTCTCGAAAGCAAGCGTGGCAAGAAGCACGAGGACATCGCCGAGAGCATAAAAAAGATCCGGGAATGGCAGAGCCTCGAATGACGGAAATGAGCTCTTCAGCGCCCCCGCGGAGCCGCTGAGCCGGCGGCCCCGGAGGACGCCCCGCCAGGGATCACGGGCGAGCGCAGGACGGATCTGGTCCCTTCCACCCAGTAGTAGAGGGCTCCGGCGGCCAACGCCACCAGGACCAGCACCGCCACCACGGTCAGCACCCGGCCGCCGGACGGGGCCAGGGCGCCTTCGACGCGCGGCTTGGGCAGGCGGGTGGTGGCGCTTAAAGTCCGGGCGGCCCAGAGCCAGCGCCGGTGGAGCCGCTTGAGGTAGCGCGGCAGCAGCCTGGCGTCGTTGCGTACCTCGGCGACGATCCGGTCGGCCTCGTCTTTCTGCCCCTTGGCATAGAGGAGGCGCGCCAGCCGGACCTGCGCCTCGATGACCGTGCGCTTCTCCAGCACCTTGCGCAGCGCGGCCTCGGCCTCGTCGCGTCGGCCGCTCTCGTCCAGGCAGCGGGCGAGATGAAGGGGGCCCTCGCCGAGGTGGGAATCGGGCTCCACGGCTACCAGCTCGGCGAGAAGCGGTACGGCCTCGGCCCACCGCCCCTGCATCTCGAGCGCCTGGGCCAGGCCGAAATTGACGTCCTCGACCCCGGCGCCGTTCTGCCGCGCCTCGCGGAAATGGGCCTCGGCCTCGCGAAGCTTGCCCAGGACGAGCAGCTCCTCCCCGGCCTCGGCCAGGACCCCTGGCCCGCGCCAGTGGCCGAGCTGCACCTGGAGCACCCGCAGCCGGCGGCGGGCCTGCTGGCGGCGGGCGACATGGGGCGGCACCAGCGCCGACGAGGTCCCGGCGAAGAGCGGGCTGCGCACGACGACGAAGTAGGCGAGCGGACCGACGACCGGAAACGAGAAGATGATCCAGTACCAGTACCAGCCCGCTCCGACGCGGGCGCAGTCGATCAGGGCGGCGACCGCGAGAATCGCGGGCACCGCGCTGAACAGCCCGCCCCCCAGAAGCGCTGTGATGAGTCCGCCCACGGCGACCTCCTCCAGTAGGAATGTACGGCCTTGTTCCAACATAGTAGCAGGGCTCGGGGGAGCAGCCGCCGGATCGGCTGTAGAATTGAGCCCAACAACCGGGCCGCCCGCGAGGGTTGTCGCCCAGGAGGCTCAACGATGAGTTGGATACCACGTAGAGGATGGGCGCTCGCCGGGGGGGTGCTGCTGGCCCTGGCGGCGGCTCCCGCGTTCGCCGCGCCCCAGGGCTCCAGTCAACCTCCCAACATGACGCCGACGGCCGCCGCGCCGGCCGGGAAGCCCCAGGCGGCCGCCACCGAGGAGACCGCCCGCCGGATCACCGTGGAAGAGGCCCGCCAGGCCCTCGACAAGGGGAAGGCGGTGCTGGTCGACGTCCGTTCCAAGGATGCGTACGAGGCGAGCCACGCCCAGGGCGCCCTCTCGATTCCGCTCCCCAATATCGGCGACCGCGCCGGCAAGCTGCCCAAGAACAAGCTGATCATCACCTATTGCACGTGACCTTCCGAGCATACGAGCGCCCGTGCGGTGCTCGAGCTGCAGGCGAAGGGCTTCAAGCAGGTCGCGTGTCTTCTCGGCGGGCTGGACGCCTGGACCCGGGACGGAGGAAAGACCGTCACCAAGTCTCCCGGAGCGCACTGACCAGACGCGCGGATGGCTGAAGCCACGGCGGAGCTGATCGGGGGCATCGAGGCCGGGGGGACGAAATTCGTCTGCGCCGTGGCCGATCCATCGACCGGGAGGCTGATCGAAAGGACCTCCTCGGACGATCCGGCGTTCTTGACCGGCAAGACCGAGGAGGACCGGGGTAGGCTCCTCGGCAACGTCGTCGAGTGGCTCCGCTCCCGTCCTGGCCGTCTCACCGCTCTCGGAATCGGAGCCTTCGGTCCCCTGAATCTCCGGACCGGCACGATCACCACCACGCCCAAGCCTGGATGGCAAGGTTTTCCGTTGCGGCGGCACCTCCAGGCCGCGTTTCCATCCGCCAAGGTCGAGCTCGACACCGATGTGAATGCCGCCGCCCGCGGAGAGCAGCGGTGGGGGCGCGGGCAGGGTTGCTCGGATTTCCTTTACATTACCCTGGGGACCGGCATCGGAGCGGGCGCGGTCATCAATGGCAACCTTTTGCACGGCCTGATCCATCCCGAGATGGGACACATGCGACTGCCGCGGATCGCGGGAGACCCGTTCCCCGGGATCTGCGCCCGTCATGGAGACTGCTGGGAAGGGCTGTGCTCGGGACCCGCGATCGAGGCCCGGGCCGGCCGGAAAGCCGGGGGCATCCCCGCGGAGGACCCCGCCTGGACGTACGCGGTCCGCTACAACGCCTGCGCCATCGCCAACCTCATCTGCGTGCTGTCGCCGCGGAAAGTGATCGTCGGGGGGAGCGGCCGGAAGGCCGGCGGTCTCGGCGAGGAGGCGTTCTTTCACCGTCTCCGGGAAGAGGTGCAGGCGGCTCTGGCCGGATATATCGCGGCCCCGGAGCTGGGCGAGGGGATCGGCGGCTACATCGTTCCGCCGGGGCTGGGGGACGACGCCGGGGTGCGCGGCGCCGTCGCGCTGGCGATGGATGCCTTGAGATAAGAAGCCTCTCTTTGTTCCAGGTCAAAGACTCGCCTCCGATCCTCGGCGAAGCTCTCCGCCGGAGGTGAGAGACCGATGAAAATTCGACGACTTTGGATCGCGTTCGCCGGGGTCATCCTGGCTTCGTTCGCCGTTTTGGGATGGGTGGGGAGCCGGATCTACCAGATGGCGCCGCCGATCCCCGAGCGGGTGGTCACGGCCGATGGACGGACGCTGCTCGGTCCGGGGGAGATCTCGGCCGGGCAGAACGTCTGGCAGTCGATGGGGGGCATGGAGAGCGGCTCGGTCTGGGGGCACGGCAGCTATGTGGCGCCGGACTGGACCGCCGACTGGCTCCATCGCGAGGCCGTGTTCATCCTGGACGACTGGGCGCACGGCGAGGGGGAGGCCTCCTATGAGCGGCTGCCCACCGAGCGGCAGGCGGCCCTGCGGATCCGTCTGCAGAATCTGATGCGGGCCAACACCTACGATCCGGCCACGCGGACGCTGACGGTCGATCCCGTGCGCGCCCGGGCGTTCGAGGCCAACCTGGCCCACTACACCGACGTCTTCACCCGCGGGCGGAACGCATACGCCATCCCGGCGGGCGCGCTGACCGATCCCGCCAGGCTCCGCCGTTTGAGCGGCTTCTTCTTCTGGTCCTCCTGGGCCGCGGCCACCCGCCGGCCCGGCGAGGAGGTGAGCTATACGAGCAACTGGCCGCACGAGGAGCTGATCGGCAACCGGCCCACGGGCCAGGCGGTGGTGTGGACGGGGGTGAGCATCATCCTGCTTCTGGCCGGCATCGGCGGCATGGCCTTCTGGCACGCCGCGCAGGAGCCCGAGGATCTCGGCGAGGTTCCGGATCGCGATCCGCTGCTGGGCTCGCGGCCCACGCCGTCGCAGAAGGCCACGGTCAAATATTTCTGGACCGTCTCGGCGCTCATCCTGGTGCAGATCCTCCTCGGCATCGTCACCGCCCACTACGGAGTCGAGGGGAACGGCTTCTACGGCATCCCGCTGGCGAAGATCCTCCCGTACGCCGTCACCCGCACCTGGCACCTTCAGCTCGGGATCTTCTGGATCGCCACCGCCTGGCTGGCGGCGGGGCTCTACATCGCGCCCGCGGTGGGCGGCGGCGAGCCGCGCGGCCAGCGGCTCGGCGTCAATGTTTTGTTCGGGGCCCTGCTGGTGGTGGTGCTGGGATCGATGGCCGGACAGTGGCTGAGCGTCAAGCAGCAGCTCTCGTCGGCCCTCTGGTTCTACTTCGGCCACAGCGGCTACGAGTACATCGATCTCGGCCGGTTCTGGCAGATCGCGCTGCTCGTGGGGCTCTTCCTCTGGTTCTTCCTGGTGCTGCGGGCGATCCGGCCGGCGCTGCGCCGGAAGGACGAGCAGCGGCCGGTGCTGACCCTCTTCCTGATCTCCGCGGCGGCGATCGCCGGCTTCTACGGCGCGGCGCTCGGCTATGGGCGGACGACCAACCTGGCGGTGGCCGAGTACTGGCGCTGGTGGGTGGTCCACCTGTGGGTGGAGGGGTTCTTCGAGGTCTTCGCCACGGTGGTGATCGCCTTCCTCTTCGCGCGTCTGAAGCTGCTGCGCCTGAAGACGGCGGGGGAGGCGAGCGTGCTCTCGGCCACCATCTTCCTCTCGGGCGGGATCATCGGCACGCTGCATCATCTGTACTTCACCGGCACGCCGATGGTGGCCCTGGCGCTCGGCTCGGTCTTCTCGGCCCTGGAGGTGGTGCCGCTGATGTTCGTGGGCTTCGAGGCCTGGGGCAATCTCAAGCTGGCTCGAACGCGCCCCTGGGTGCAGTCCTACCGCTGGCCGATCTACTTCTTCGTGGCGGTGGCGTTCTGGAACCTGGTGGGGGCGGGGCTGTTCGGCTTCATGATCAATCCGCCGGTGGCCCTCTACTACATGCAGGGGCTGAACACCACGCCGGTGCACGGCCACGCGGCGCTGTTCGGGGTCTACGGCATGCTGGGCATGGGGCTGATGCTCTTCTGCCTGCGGGCGATGTCGCCGGACGCCGTCTGGAAGGAGGGGACCCTCCGCTTCGCCTTCTGGTCGATCAACGCCGGCCTCTTCACGATGGTGACCTGCAGCCTGCTCCCCCTGGGGCTGATGCAGACCTGGGCCTCGGTGGAGCATGGCTACTGGTTCGCCCGCAGCCCGGAGCTCATGCAGATGGGGGTGATGCAGACCCTGCGCTGGATGCGCGTTCCGGGTGACACCCTGTTCGCCATCGGCGCCATCGCCCTCGCCTGGTTCGTGGCCCGGCAGACGATGGGGGAGCGCCGGCGGAAGGCCCTGGCGGCGGTCCGTGAGCCGGCGGCGGTGCCGCAGGCGGCGCGGTAGTCGATCCGCCAACCGCCCGGGCGGCCACGCCCGGGCGGCCTTGCCCCCATCCCCTGCCTTGGCTAAGCTCCCCCGGGGTCTTTCCCCGCCCCTTTTCCAGCGAGGAGCTCTTCATG